>JBIQMB010000063.1:0-10222 GCA_044463745.1 Chitinophagaceae bacterium
ATAGCCGGAAGTTCCTGTTCGCGCAAAATTGTTGAAACCGGACAAGCCTCCTACTATGCCGATAAATTCAACGGGCGAAGAACAGCCAATGGCGAAATATTCAGGCAACACAAAAGGACAGCCGCAAGCAAAACCATACCGTTTGGAACGAGGGTGAAAGTCAGAAACCTTTCCAACAACAGGACAGTAAAAGTACGGATTAACGATCGTGGGCCCTTTGTGAAAGGCAGAATTATAGACCTGAGTAAAAGTGCTGCCCGAAGAATCGGTATGCTCCGGGCAGGCGTAGAAAATGTGGAGATAAAATATAAAAAGAAACCCTGAATATTCATCTGCGAACCAGTATAAACATTTCTATATGAAAAGATATTTAAATTGGATTGTTGCAACAGTTATTCTAGCGGGATTATTTTCCTGTAATCAGACCGAATACAAGGAGCCAACAGTTCAGATAAAGACAATTTTTGGCAAAATAGACATCGAGCTATATCCTGAAAAAGCGCCGCGAAGCGTAGAGGCATTTCTCGCCAATGTGAAGTCAGGAGTTTATAAACAAAGCAACTTTTATCGGGTGCTTAAAGCAGAAGATCAGGTATCAAGCGCAGACAAAAGCAACCTCATTCAGGGTGGTATTTACCTCTCCAATCCCGCACTAAACAAACAACATCCGGAAGTACCACTTGAAAGAACCAACGAAACCGGATTGCTTCACGAAGATGGTACGATTTCCTTCGCACGTGGCAACAGTAATTCATCCGGAACAGAGTTTTTTATTTGCCTGGGCAAGCTACCTTCCTACGATTTTGGAGGAAATGGAAACCCGGATAAACAGGGATTCGCAGCCTTCGGAAGAGTGATCAAGGGAATGGATGTAGTGGAAAGAATACATCGACAGGCTTCAAACGGAACCACCTTTACGCCTCCTTTGCTAATCAAAAACATCGTATATCTGGGACCGGACAAATAGACCTGAGGGTTATACATTTCGGATGCAGCACAACCGCGAGCAACTACCTTACCCCATGCATCAGCTTCTTCAAAACAGGATTGAGCAAAACGGAAATTATTCCCACAATAATCGGAACAACCGCAAAGATTAAAAAGAAAATCCCCAACGAATATTCAGCAGAAATTTTATCAATCATTCCGCCCATTGTATTTGCTGCTTTTTGCCCTACTGCAATAGCCAGATACCATACGCCAAACATGAATCCGATCATGCGAGCCGGCACGAGTTTACTTAAATAAGAAAGTCCGAGAGGCGACAAACAAAGTTCGCCCATGGTGTGAAACAGGTAGGCAAGTATCAAAAAGATCATACTTACCGAAGCCGTCATTGCACCAGGTGGTATGCCCGAAGCACCGTAGGAAAGGATGGCAAATCCGACCCCAAGCAACACAAGTCCCAATCCATATTTAACCGCGGCGCTCGGATTGTACTTACTCTCCCACCATTTAGAAAAAATAGGAGCCAGGGTAATGATGAAAAAAGAGTTTAGCGTACCAAACCAGGTGGCATCTACAGCCAGCTCCTGCTGCGAAAATTTATCAATCAATCTGTAGATCACCAATCCCCAGATTCCGACGAAAGCTATAGACAATGCTATGTTCGAAATCGCAATCCTGTCGTGTGTTTTTTTAATGAGCAGGATGATAACCCAACTAATAATAATCAACGGCACGGTGGTGAGCAACGCATCTACGATTTTGAATACGATGGCTGAGTTACCGGTCAGGCTGCGGTTGGTATAATCCTGGGCAAACAAGGTCATAGACCCAAGCGATTGCTCAAAAAATGCAAAAAAGAAAACTGTAAATAACCCAAAGATAGAAACAGCTATCAGGCGATCTCTGACGATGGGTATGTATCGCGATATACGGGTTACCAGCAGTATTAAAAACATAGCCAGAGCAGCCAGTACAACAAAATTATTACCGCTAAGCCCGCCGATATTAAATGGCAGCAAAGAAGAATTGTAAATCTTTTCAATCGGATCGCTGAATAAATACAACAACCCACCAACTGAGGAAAGTATGATCAACAGCTTGTCAAATGTGGTAAAGGGATTCAATTTTTCTTCTTCCTTTTTCACCCTACTTTCTTCTCCGATAGAAGCTACTTCTATTTCGTCATTCAACTTTTTAACAGGCTTATCACCTATTTTCCCAAACAGCTTGTGAGCCAGCATAAACTGAAGCATACCGAAAAACATGAAGATACCTGCCAGGCCAAAACCATACGACCAACCAAAATTTTCTCCCAGGTATCCGCACAGCATCATCCCGAAAAAAGCACCGGCATTAACACCCATGTAAAATATGGTATAGGCACCGTCTTTTTTGGATTCGCGTGTCTTGTACATTTCGGATATAACCGAAGTAATATTGGGTTTGAAGAAACCGGTTCCAATAACAAGGAGTCCCAAACCGATATATATAGAAGCAGTGGTTTCAACCGCCATCGCGGCGTGGCCCAGCGTCATGATGATGCAGCCAATGATTACAGCCATACGGTATCCCGTCAGTTTATCGGCTATCCATCCACCCACGATGGGGGTCAGATACAGAAGCGATGCATAAGTTCCAATCAATGACAAGGCATGTTCGCGAGGCCACTCCCATCCCGGATTATTACTCAGGAATGGAGCCGTCAGAAACAGTACCAGCAGGATGCGCATCCCATAAAAGGAAAAACGCTCCCACATTTCTGTAAAAAATAAAATGAAAAGTCCGGCCGGATGACCAAGCACCTTGTCTTTGAATAGATTTTCGATATCTGTATTCATAAAATGTCCTGCTAAGAGGTTTCGGATTTAAATATTATGTAGCTTCTTCTCGAACCAAATTTTCAGTATCCAGTTCTGACGGATCAGTTTCCTTATCTTCTGCTCCATGTGTCAGGCTCTCCAATCTTTTGCGAATGAGCAGAACCAGTAAACCAAATACAACACAGAATACTGCTATGCCGGTAAAGACAGTGTACTCGCCTAATTTGGAAGCAGATTCACCCAGCAATCCGGCCAATTTATTTCCGAATCCGGTCATGGCAAAATAAATTCCCATCATCAGAGATGCATATTTTAGTGGTGCCAGCTTAGTAATGTAAGAAAGGGCCACGGGCGATAAACTAAGTTCGCCTACGGTATGGAAGAGGTATGCTAAAACAAGCCAGTACATAGCCGATGAACCGGTGGTATTGTACTGAGCTGACGCAGCGGTCATGAAAAAGAAGCCTGTTCCCATAATTATCAAACCAATACACATCTTGAAAAGAGAAGTTGAAACTTTTCCTCTCAGTTTTCTGTGCGCCCAATAACCGGCTACAGCAGTTCCGAGTAGAATAATAAACATGGAATTTAATGACTGAAACCAGGATGCCGGAACTTCCCAGCCAAAGAGCATCCTGTTGGTTTTTACCTTTGCATAAATATTCATCAGGCCACCTGCCTGTTCAAAAGCACCCCAGAATACAATCACCAGTACGAATGAAAGAAACAAAACAACCATTCTATCTTTCTCCACCTTGGTAAGCGGACGTTTCATGGCCGCCTGTTCTTCCGGATCTACGGATTTATTCGTATTATTCCCCACATACTTCAGATGCTTCTGCCCCAGAATATATTGAATTAAACCCAGCGTCATGCCAATTGCTGCCAGGCCAAATCCATAGTGCCATCCATAGCGCTCACCCACAAACCCCACAATAATACTGGCCAGAAATGCGCCAACGTTAATACCTATATAAAAGATGGTAAAACCCTTATCTCTTCTAATGTCTCCGGGTTTGTAAAGGCCCCCGACCATGGTAGAAATATTAGGCTTCAGCATACCTACACCGGCAATAATCAACCCCAAACCGGTATAAAAAGCCCACATATCGGTGATGGACAAAATACCATGTCCTGCCACAAGCAATACGCCTCCAACCATTACCGACTTTTTCTGTCCCAGAAATTTATCCGCAATCCAACCACCCGGAATAGACGCCACATACACAAGCATGGTATAGGTGCCATATAAAGACAGTGCCCTGGCATCGCTCCAGGCCAGACCCGGGTTATTGGTGGTAGCTTCGGCCACCAGGTACAGCACCAGAATGGCGCGCATTCCATAGTACGAAAATCGCTCCCACATCTCTGTAAAGAACAAAACAAAAAGGCCAATCGGGTGGCCAAACACTTCTTTTTGATTATGATAACTCGCAGTTTCTGTCATAGCTTAAATTAATACCAATCAGGTTTTCCGAATGCCTAATCAGTGATATTGAAATACAAGATAATTTTCATCTTTAATTAAAATCAGGGTGAAAATATAAAATTAATTCTAAAAGATGTGTTTTTTAAAACGAGCGATAAACATTTATTAAATCCCTATGAGAAATGAATAAATACCTGAAACCGATTGGGCATCACTCCCCCTTATGTGATTATCAGAGGAAGAGACAGCATTTTTCGCTTAAAAAAATACCGGATGTACACTAAACTTCCCCTTCGAGAACTCCAGAGCCGGAGCCGGAAATTTCACGGCATCAAGTACAAATAACAATACCTTCACTCCTTTTTTATTTGTAGGTATTTTTCTGAAATTGATATCCGGGCTCAGATACCACTGGCGGTAGCGGGCAATATCACGGCGATCAAAAATAATCTCTCCTTCTTTATTGAAGGCCACATTGCTTGTACCTCCAAACATTCCATCCGCACCATAACCGACAGCCACATTGAGCCATCCCGGCCATTTTTCTGAATTAAATAAAGAATGAATGTCAAAACTCAGCCAATAGGACTGATGGTTGTAATCTTTCAAAAGCTTTTCAGGAAGCGACTTCCCATACAAGTTATCCGCTCTGCCTTGCAACTCCGGGCTTCCATATCTTTTCGGAAATGCAGAAAACTTCATCTTGATTCTTTGTTCATGCCATGCAAACTGCTGAGCCATAAAGATAGAGGTACCGGCTACGTTTGCAACATAATCCCCCACACTAAACCCATATTCACTCGAGAATCCATCCAGCACTTCGATGATCGATTGAAACGCAAGGCCACTCAGTCCGCCCAGCCAGATGCTTTTCTTTTCTGATAAACCCGACCACCTCCACATTGCATGGCTTGCACGACTCATTTCGTAGGCACTGTAAATATGCCCTACCTTATCCACCTGCAGCCATTCATCATTGTCATTAAAAAATCGAAATGCGCCCTGCGGTTGTTTGGAATACCACATGATACCAAGACCTGTAATGCTGCCACCATAAAACGCAGCATGGCCGGCGGCTACCCATTTCACGCGTTTCTTTTTTATTTCGCGGGTTAGGCTATCGTAATCCGGATGATCAGATATTTCATTCTGCGCATATAAATGATTGAATGGAGAATATAAAAAAAGCACCAGCAGGAATGAAAGATATCTCTTCAGCATGGGGCAAAATTATAGGGATTCTGAAAACATCTCATTGAAATAAACCAAAAATGAATAACTTTCATTCCGAAAATTAAAACTTCTATGGATCAACAAACAGAAACAAACATCCGTGAGTGGCTCACCGGAAATTATGATGAAGAAACAAAACAGGCAATCAGACAATTGCAGTCGGATGATCAAACCCAGCTTGAAGATGCATTTTACAAAGACCTTGAATTTGGCACCGGAGGACTTCGGGGCATCATGGGTGTCGGTACCAACCGGATGAATAAATACACCATCGGCAAGGCAACGCAAGGGTATTCTAATTATCTGAAACAAAGTTTCAACAAGGTAAGTGTTGCCATTGGGCACGATTCCAGAAACAACAGCAAACGTTTTGCGAAGATTGTTGCCAACATATTTGCGGCCAACGACATTAAGGTTTATTTATTCGAAGATTTGCGCCCAACTCCGGAGTTAAGTTTTGCGATCCGAACGCTCGGCTGCCAGGGTGGAGTGGTTCTGACTGCATCGCACAACCCGAAAGAGTACAATGGTTACAAAGCTTACTGGGATGATGGTGCACAATTAACCCCTCCGCATGATAAAAATGTAATCACCGAAGTTCAAAAAATAAAAAGCATAGATGATGTAAAATGGAGTGGTAAAGAAGAAAACATAACCATCATCGGCAAAGAAATGGATGAGCAGTACATCCGTATGGTCAGAGACCTGAGCATCAACCCGGATATATGCAAAAAACAGCATGACCTGAAGATTGTATATACGCCTATTCACGGTACGGGCATCATGCTTGTTCCGCAGGCGCTGGCTGCATACGGGTTTGATAATGTCAGCATCGTAGAAGAGCAGTCGAACCCCGACGGTAATTTCCCAACAGTTAATTATCCCAATCCGGAAGAAAGGGAAACGATGAGTATAGGTCTTAGCAAGGCCAAAGAATTGGATGCAGATATCTTATTGGGTACCGATCCCGATGCAGACCGTGTGGGCGTGGGCGTTAAAAACCAACATGGTGATTGGGTGCTGATGAATGGCAATCAAACCGCCCTGCTCGCTTTCAGTTACATGATCGAGTCGCGAAGAGAAAGAGGCCTTGCCAAACCTAACGACATGGTGGTAAAAACGATTGTAACGACAGACCTGATTGACAGGATCGCGGAACAAAACAAAGTGACATGTTACAATACCCTGACCGGTTTTAAGTGGATATCGGCGTTAATCCGCGACAAAGAGGATACAGAAAATTACATCATTGGTGGTGAAGAAAGTTTCGGTTTGATGATCGGAGATAAAATTCGCGACAAAGATGCTGTGAGTGCTGTGGCCATGATATGTGAGATGGCGGCCGTAGAAAAAGAAAAAGGTAGAACCTTGTTTGATAAATTAATTGATCTCTACCAGCAATACGGTTTTTATTACGAAGAGTTGATTTCCATTACCAAGAAAGGAATGAACGGAGCGAAGGAAATAGCTGCCATGATGGAGCAATTTCGAAACAATCCGCCTAAAGAAATTGCCGGCAGCAAGGTGGCTTCCTTCCTCGATTATGAGTCGCTTCAAAATAAAGACCTTATAAACGGCACCACCTCTGCTCTGGATTTTCCCACGAGCAATGTGCTGCAATTTATTTTGGAAAACGGCGATAAAATCTCGGCGAGGCCAAGCGGGACCGAACCTAAAATCAAGTTTTATTTCAGCGTCAATACAGATTTGAAAAACAAGGAAGAGTTTGACGAAAAGCTTAAGGGTTTGCAAGACCGTATATCAGAAATTATCCGTTCAATGGGTCTGCAGTAGGGCTGTTTAAAATAATCCGATGCACCCCCTCTGCTTGTAAGAATCATTACGGCAGCGAAACGGATCGAAAAAAAAGATAACTGATTGCCGGGTTTAATCATGAGGTCAGATCGGTATGTTGATTCCGTTAGTCGGACTACTGATCTGACCGAGCATGAAAGTCATTCCAAAATCAATAAATCAATCCATATATGAAATCTTTCGTACTATCACTTTTAACCTTGTTCTTTTTAGAGGCCGGTGCTGCGTCTGTTGACACCATAACCATTCAGAGTAAAGCGCTCGATGCGACAACAAAATGTGTGATCATATTGCCCGATAATTATAAGGCAAAATCATCCGTAAGATTTCCGGTCGTATATCTCCTGCATGGCTATACAGGCGACTATGCCAACTGGATAAAGAGGGTACCTGAAATAAAGAGTTATGCAGATAAATATGAGCTGATCATTGTTTGCCCTGACGGAAAGAACGGTTGGTATCTGGACAGTAAATTTGTTCCTCACTCCAATTATGAAAGTTATGTAGGCAGGGAACTTCCGCGCTATATTGATTCGGCCTACCGCACTCAGGCAAACCGAAATTCTCGCGCGATAACCGGATTGAGCATGGGCGGCCATGGTGCCATATATCTGGCTATCCGGCACAAGGAAACCTTCGGTGCTACGGGCAGTATGAGTGGGGTAATGGATCTTGTGCCTTGGGAAAATGGTTACGGTCTTCAAAAACTTATAGGCGACTCATCTGCCACATCGTCCGTCGTTTTTTCCGATTTAAATCTTATCAGCAAGGCCGACACCGCTCTCCGCATCAAAATTGATTGTGGTATTGATGACCCTTTTATTGAAGCCAATCGTGCGATGCACCATAAATTAATTTCATTAAAAGTTGCACACGATTACAGCGAATTACCCGGCGGTCATAACTGGGATTATTGGCGCAATGCTGTGGAATTTCACCTCTTGTTTTTTAGAAAGTATTTTGATGAAAAGAAAGAAAAGAACTTATAAAGTAGAATACATCAGAATTGAATGTTATCAAATAAAACCTTGAATGAAAATCAAGCCTCATCAATTTCTTTTCCTGATCATGATACTTTTGATTGCAACCGCATCATGTAGAAAAAAAGTAGCCGACGATACTTTTATATCCGGAATAATAGTGGATTCTATAACTAACGAACCTCTGACAGGTGCCGATGTCAGTATATTTTATAAAAGTCAGGGATTTTTTCTAAACAATAAATTTCTGCTTGATTCAAAAGTTAGCGACGAGAGGGGTAATTTTTCTTTGTCTTTCAATTCTTCTAAAATATTCCGGGACTATATATTTGAAATTAAAATTGAAAATTCAGAAGACTATTCCCCGTATCAAATTGATCTGCCGCCGGATGCACTAATCGGAAAACAAAATTCAATGGATACGATCAGGTTGAAAAGAATGGCCCAGTTGGTTGTGCGATATGAAAATAAAATAGCACCTGCCAATATTGAGGATCAGATAAGTTTTAATATGGGTTCGAAATTAGGAAATTACGGTACCGGATTCACAGACTTTCGTGGCACCGGAGAAGCCGTTTTTTACGTGGAACCGAATAAGATGTATTATTTCAGGTATGATATTAAAAAAGCAAACGGGTACCAATTTTCAAAAACAGATTCTTCAGAATTCATCTGGAAAAAACGTAATGAATACAGGATTGAATATTGAATTCATTAAAAAAACAAGTCGAGGGCTCCACGGATTCATTTGGCCCGCAATCCCGATGGCACAACCTATATCCAATCCACTGCCCCGGCCTTATCCATTTCAAATTTGAATTTTAAAAAATAGTTTCTTTCTTTGCATCGTAGCTAAACAGTTAGATTTCCGAAATTCAAATATTGGAATAACCATACCATTTTTAAACCCTCATATCTTCAACTCAATACTTTTTTATGGCTTTGATCAACCGACAGGTACTAACACTGGATGAATTCACAATTCGCGAGATGCGCGCATTCCCCAAGGCTACCGGTGAGCTTTCCGGTTTACTGCGCGATATTGGCCTGGCGGCCAAACGTATCAACGTGGAAGTTAACAAAGCCGGTCTTGTCGATATCCTGGGCGATACAGGCAGTACCAATGTGCAGGGCGAGGAGGTTAAAAAGCTGGACGATTTCGCCAATGTGCAATTGGAGGGAGTCCTAAGACACGGAATTAGCTGCGCAGGCATTGCAAGTGAAGAGATGGACAACTTCGTTGTATTTGATGACGAAATCAGTTCCAAATCAAAGTATGTGTGCATGTTTGATCCACTGGATGGCAGCTCTAATATTGATGTCAACGTTTCTATCGGAACCATTTTCAGCATTTACAGAAGGGTAACCGAGGTAGGAACTCCGGTTACAGAAGAGGATTTTCTACAACCGGGAAACAGGATTGTAGCCGCCGGGTATATTATTTATGGAAGCAGCACCATTTTGGTTTATGCTACCAAGAGGGGCGTTAATGGGTTCACGCTTGACCAGTCGATCGGAGAATTCAGCCTGAGCCACCCGAACATTCAATGCCCGGATTCCGGAAGAATATACTCCATTAACCATGGTAATTTCTTCGGATTTTCAGACGGAGTAAAAAAGTATGTTGAAATCTGCCAAACAAAAAACAAATCGAACGGTGGCCCATACACCCAAAGGTATATCGGCAGCATGGTAAGCGACGTTCACAGAAACATTTTGAAAGGAGGCATATTCATGTATCCAGGCACAAAGGACAAACCGCAGGGAAAATTAAGGTTGCTGTATGAGTGTAACCCCTTTGCATATATCATCGAAAAAGCCGGCGGGCGCGCTACTGATGGCACACAGCGTATTCTTGACAAAGTTCCCGGCAAGCTGCATGAAAGAACCCCTTTCTTCATCGGCAGCAATCACATGATGGATGAGCTGGAAGAATGTTTGAAGCTAGTGTAATGATTTCTAAGAAGGTTAACTAATTTTAAGGGCATCTCCAGTAT
>JBIQMB010000064.1:0-10169 GCA_044463745.1 Chitinophagaceae bacterium
ATAATGGTCAATTTAATTCGCCTGGCCCGGTTTTAAAAAGATCCGGTTTGCAATTCGCCATCACGTTCATAATCGGCAAAAATTACTCCCATTGGCGATGTCTTACACGATATTAATTTGAATGCTGCTGAATTGGTACCTGAGCCAAACAAGCGTTTTCCTCTTCCCAGTGTGACCGGGAAAATTTTGAGCCGCAGTCTGTCAACGAGATCATTCGACAGCAGGGTTTGAATCAGATTACCACTTCCATGCACCTGAATATCGGGTCCTTCCTCCTGTTTCAATTTCCTGATCTCATTTGCCGGGTCGACCTGTATCCATTTAGAATTCTTCCAGCTCAGATCCACTTCTTTCGAAGAAACGACGTACTTGTTGACTTCATTAATTCCCGGCCATTCAGCAGCATGATGAGGCCAGTAGGAGGCAAAGATTTCATAGGTTTTTCTTCCCAATAAAAGATCACTACGATCCTTCATTTGATCTCCCATCATTTCACCTGCAAATGCATCAAAATACGGAACAGTCCATCCACCATAAGTAAATTCACCGGAGGTATCTTCCAGCGGTCCGCCCGGTGCCTGCATCACGCCATCCAATGTAACAAAAGACAGCACCTCTATTTTTCTCATATTTCATTTTTTTATGCCGAAGCAGCGGCTTCCAGCGGTTCAATATTTAGTTTTACCATCTTCATCATCACCTGCATTACCCGTGCGGCTTTTTCTTTATCATCGCCCGAAATGGCTTTCAATAATATATCAGGTACTACCTGCCACGAAACTCCGAACTTGTCCACGAGCCAACCACATTGCACTTCTTTTCCGCCTGCGGCTAACCGATCCCAATAATAATCAATCTCTTCCTGCGTATGGCAATGGATAACCAGCGACATGCCTTCGCTAAAATTAAACTGATGCTGATATCCACTGTCCATGCAAGCAAACCATTGTCGCTCGAGCATGAAATCAGCATACATAACCGCCCCCGCTTTGTCGGGCTCACTACCTTCCGGATAATAAGCTATGGTGCCGGTTTTACTTGATTTAAAAAGCGAAGTGTAATATTTTATCGCTTCCTCCGCCCTGCCATAAACATCGTTTACAAACATCAGCGAAGGCATTACTTTTTGGGGCGCCTCTTTTTGTGGCAACATCAACTGCCACGAAACGCCATATTTATCTTCAACCCATGCATACTTGTCGCTAAACGGATATTTATCCAGAGGCATCATTGTTTTACCTTCGTGGCTTAATTTACTATACAATTCCTCCACCTCTGCCGCAGTATCGCAATGAAAGAAAAAGGATATCGACGGATTGACACTGAATTCCGAGCCGCCATTAAGCAACATAAAAGATTGGCCTTCCAGATTAAATGATATCGTAAGAACCGATCCTTCTTCACCCGATGGAGTATTGACCGGATTGCGGACGATATTAGTTATGTGCAGACCCGGAAAAACAGATTGATAGAAATCTACGGCTTCGGAAGCCTCATTATTCATCCAGAGGCAATAAGATATTTTTTGCTTCCCATTCATATTTTGTCAATTGAGAAAATGATCAATTTTGATAGATCGTAAAATTAAGTTGCAAAAAATTGACAAACGAGGGCTAAATACGACAAAAGAGAGGGGTATTTGTGCACAGCTATTGGAATAAGGAAAGAGGCGTTTAAATTCAGAGGCAGGAGCTGTCGGATGCATCAACAGCCGCTATCACTTTTATGAAGAGCCACCAGAATTTTTTGTGTTCGTGGTACGCACTGCTCAACCATTTGAAACAGTCCTTTTACACACGAGAAAAACTTAATCATTTATACTGATTGGTCAATATTCAGTTTATAAATAATAATGGTGACTACCTTCTACCGTCCTCAATTGTTTTGGTAAAAATCGCCGTTGCAATAAGCGATAGACCCATAAAAATGGCAAAGCCATACACCGGGCCTTCCGTTCCTTTCAAAAACGCAAAAACTCCCGCCCCAGCGGTTATCAAACCTAAAAAAGTGATTGTGTTTTTAATTGTTTTTGTCATGGTAATAACGTTATAAATTAAAAAACTGTCGGGGTAATCCATCAAAAAAGAAAATCGAATATATGAAAATTATGTATGCTAATTTCTTATTTGGTTTAGCAACATTCATATCCTTAAAAAAAAATGCAGTTTTTTAAAGGTTACTTATAAACGAATAATTCCTTATTTCTTTTGCAACCATTCCAGTCGTTTTTCTGGTTCAAGCCTTTCAATGGCATAGCGCAGCATAGTACGAGGCATCTGCTTGTAATGTTGTTGTAAAAAGTTTTCAAGCTCTTCTTCAGAGCAGCGTTTACCGGCTTCGCGAAGCATCCATCCTACGGCTTTATGAATCAGATCGTGGGTATCACGAAGAAGAATTTCAGCAATCTGAAAGGTCAGTGTCGGATCACCCTTTTTAATGTAAAAAAAGGTGGCCAACGTGGCTATTCTTCTATCCCAGAGCCAATCAGAATTTGCAAGATTAAACAATAGAGATTTATCCCTGTTTTCAAGCCGGGCTCCCACAATATATTCTGCCGAGGAATCTACCAGATCCCAATTGTTGATATATTTGGTATGGTTCAGATAAAGATCAAATAATTTTTCACGCACCTCATCATTTCCTTTTCGGTACTGGTTGACCATGATGAGCAGGGCCGTAAGTCTTTCTTCATGCCAACCGCTTTTGAGAAGACGGGTTATATCCGATAACGAAAGATCCGAAAACTGAGAAGCGATTTTTCGTTGTACCGGTACGGTTATTCCGAGAAACTGGTCACCTTCGGCATACTGGCCTTTACCGGTTTTGAAAAAACGCTGAAGAAATTCAGCTTTCTCCGGAATAGCATGGAGATGCAGTTGGGCTCGTAAACGTTGCAGACTGGTCATAAACAAAAATAATTAATCTTCGCAAAGGCAATGATATTTATTACTCGGATTCCTGTCCTCAGTGTAGGTGCCATTCGCGGGGGGAGCCTGGTCGCCGGGGCGAAAACTTGAACCGGTTGATTTACATGCCATTGTTCAATACACATCTGCAACTTTCCAAAAGTTTAATAAGAAAGTCACCGCATCTTTTCAGAACTTTTGGAAAGTCTGATTCCTCTTTTCAGATTAGCCAGAACCAGGCCAAACTTTCCAAAAGTCATGACCTTTCTTTTATTTAAAGAGGATCATTATTAGTCCTTTCTGGTTCAAGTGTTCCAACAAAGTTGGGCCACTTGAATTAATTAAAGTAACCGGTTTGTAACCGGGAACACATCATACGAATGCATTTGTCTTTACTGAACTGCATCGGAAAACCACTTGTTATGTGAAAATGAAGAACCCCACCGACAATTTTCGAAACTTCTCCTGAACGAAGTCACCCAGAGTTATTTGTTTGAGCAAATCAATCATAGTGGAATCTGCATTTTGCGATTAATATTTGCCCCTCTTCATATTTATAAATTAATCTGTGTTCTTCATCAATTCTCCTTGACCAGAATCCTGAATATTTATGTTTTAAAGGTTCCGGTTTTCCGATTCCCTCGAATGGATTTCTCGATATATCTTTAAGCAATTCGTTTATTCTCCTGAGTTTCTTTCTATCAGTTTTTTGCCAATACAAGTAATCTTCCCAGGATTCATCTACAAAAATGTATTTCACTTTATGGGTCGATTAATATTTTCTCGAATGATTTTCCACTTTTCAATTTTTCAATAGCCGAATCAAGTCTCATTTCATTTTTACGAGAAGACAGCTCATGGCTTGTGGCCATTAAAGAATTGTATTCGTCCAATGATATAACCACAATACCGGAATCTTTTCCACGGTTGATGATTAAAGTTTCGAAATTTTTCGCTACTCTATCCAAATAAGATTTCATTTCTTTCCTGAAATCCGAAACACTTGTTATTAGCATATTCTAATGATTTTAATCGTACAAATATATGTACATAATCTGACCCATACAAGTTAAAAGGAACCAAGGCTGATTGGTACGAACCCATAATAAGTTTGGATCTTCTGGTTTAAGTGTTCCAATAAGGTTGGATTACTTGAATCAATTAAAATTGCCGGTTTATAATCGGGAACACATCATACGAATGCATTTGTCGACATGATGAAAAATGAACCAATGATACTCTACTGGACTGAATGGGAAAACCACCCCACCCGTCATGTGCTTTGTATCTTAAGAATATCAAGCTTCCTCAAATTCTAACAACAATCTCACCGGCTCTTTTCGAAACTTTTGGAAAGTCTGACTCCTCTCTTCAGATTAGCGAGAACCAAGCTAAACTTTCCAAAAGTTGCCATTTCTCTTTTATGTAACAGAGCGTGGTCACTTCCCTGTGAAACCTATGAGGCACCAATTTCCCGCAGGGAAATATCTGCGAAAATCTGCGCCATCTGCGGGAGGAATATTCTGCGAAAAACAGCCAGATCCAGCCGACATATACGCTAATGAAATTACTATCCTATCGAACAGAATGGGAAAACCACCTGGTCTGTCATGTATTCGAAATCATAAGAAAAATTGAGCTTTATTGGGAAGCACTTCTACTTCTGGTTCAAGTGTTCCAACAAAGTTGGGCCACTTGAATCACTTAAAATTACCGGTTTGTAACCGGGCATTCAGCTCTACTAAAACTTACGCTGTTTCATTAACAACCAGGCTTGCTCAGCCATCTGAGGGCGTCATAAACCGCCTGGTGCATGATCGTGCCATGGTCCTCGCCGGGTAAATAATCCAGATAAACATCCAGGTTAGCATTCTTTATTTCCTTCAGTTTTTCAGCAAGCAAGTGTGCATCTACCTCCATCACACGAGGCACCACCGTGGGTGTGAGCCCTTCTTGCCCAACAGCAATAAAAACCTTGGTTTTTTCTTTCAAAGAATTCTTCAACGAGTCAGAACTCAGATTCAGTATAGATCCATTATCCCACCAAATACTGGGACTTACAATAATGTATTGATCAAACAAAGACGGATGTTTAAACAAAATTTCCGTAGCTAATAATCCGCCCAGCGATTCACCGATAATGGTTCGATAGCCGTTGGTGAGGTATTTCTTTTGAATAAAAGGTTGTAATTCATTCCCGACAAAATCAATAAAGTTTTGAGAATGACCGGTGGTCGGATAATCTTTTTTCTGCTTATCATCTGTGGTGGGAAATGTAAAATCACGCCTTCTGTCCACATTGGCGATACCAACAATGATCGATTTCGGTGCACGCGCTACCCACTCAAACGAACTGAACTGATATATCCCGGTTACATGAATAAAATCTTCATCTGCCGAACCATCTAACAAATAAACCACCGGGTATCTCACCGTGTCCTTATCATTATATCCTTCGGGCAAATAAATATTCAGCACCCTCTGTTCACCCAAAACCTGGGAGCGGATTTCATCTACGACCCCAAGGGGAAATATTTTCGGCGACTTATCTTCCGCTGAATTGACACGCTTCTGACCAATTGAAATCTGTACAATAATTAAAAAAGAAATCGAAAAAAATATAGGTTTCATTAGTTTATTTTAATGTGGGAGCAAAAAAATCGTAGTTCGGTCAGCTTAAAATTTTTCAAGTTCAAAGTAACATCTTTTTTCAGCCTCGCAAGAAACAAATCTCATATTGAAAGCCACAAATTTCACTTTTACTCGCAAATGTTTTAAGGGAAAGAGCAAGAATTCATTTAATGATTAGTTTCTTTGTAACCCGGCTGTCTCCATTAATAATATTTACCAGATACAACCCCCTGGTAAGCGAGGAAACAATGATCCGTTTCTCACTCCTGCTCTCAAGTACTTTGTTGATTAACGTTCGGCCCGAAAGATCTTTTACAACAATCTTTATATAAGATTCTGACGTACCGGCATTTCCCGAAATAACAAAATAATCGTGTGCCGGATTAGGGTACAAAGAGATTCCGTCATCATCTTCTCCGGCAAAAATATGTACGATGGGGCTATATGTATAACTGCTGTCAACGTCAGTGATCTTAAGCCGGTAATAAATAACGTCTGCTCCTATGCCGGAAATATTATCTAAATAGAAATAATCGTTTTTGAGATCCCTCAGATTTTTTGCTGCCAGTTTACCTATGGTCTTGAATTGAATGCCGTTCTCACTTCTTTGTATTGCGAAAGAAGAAGTGTTAGCCTCGTCAACAGTTCGCCAGATGAGATGTGCATTATTTTTTTCTTTCACCACATTAAAATTGACAAGAGCGAGAGGAAGTGCAGTGGTAATATTTGCCGCTTCCGTCATTGACCATTTGCCATCCTTGTCATCCTGAACGCGCAAAAATAAAGAATCAGAACCTGTAGGAATGGTACTGCGTGGGATGCTTATCTGAAAGGAACCATCGGCTGCCGGAGATGCAAGGATCGTTGAAGTACAATTACCCACACCTGCATCTTCGTCAAAAAAATATTCTACCTTGAATATTTTGTTTTCATTGTTTTGATAAATTTCAATATTTCTTCTGAAAGTGAGACCCCATCTTCCAGTGTTATCCAATACTCTTCCATACAGTTTATGATAGCCATCAGTAAGCGAAGCTGTAAGGACATTGAAGTTTTGAAGGATGGCCGAATCCGGCGAACTTACAATCATGGGTGTCCCCTGTCCAAAGCCCGGATCTTTATCAATAAAATACTCTCCTCCCACAATAGTAGTTTTAGAATAAATCGGTGGTACTTCAATATTCCGACGGGAAGTGAAACTCCATTTCCCATCGGAATCCTTTACCCTGATATAAAATTTATGATATCCTGGAGTCACGTTTTTAAGGCCAACTGAAAAATGAAATACTCCGTCATTTAAAGGAGTAAAAACCACAGTATTATTTTTCCCGACTCCTAAATCTGCATCAAAAAAATATTCCCCCTGTATAATATCCTGCCCCAACATCATTAACCAACTCATCATACTTGTTATAAATATAAAAAATGCTTTCATAGATTTTATTTAATGGTTCTGGCCTGAATTGTAACAGGTAAGGAAGATGATGAAGCGCCGGGAATTGTAATTTTATAAATCACAGGAATAGCTGCCAATCCTGAAAGTGTATAACGACTTGATAAAGTTGTTCCGCCAAAAGCCCCCCTGTCTGTCCCATCCGATCCGGAATTAACAGCCGCACTACCGGCTTTAATTTGATATGCTCCATCGGGTGATGTGGATGTCATAAAAACGGTTCCAATATCCGGAACAACCAGATTGTGATCGACCGTACCGAACTGTGTGGAAAGTGTGCCAATATTATACGAAACATTCCCGGCTGATGCTGAAATGTTTACGATAGCGTTTGTTGCCATCAGGATGTTATTTTTAAATTCGCTGGTTGAAAATGCAAGATTTGGTGTACCAAGATTATCCGGACCGTCAAACACATTGTTGTTGCATTGTAAAATGGGCCAGAATGTGGTCGGGTTTGTAAAAGGGGTTCCCCAAACCAGCGTTTTTTGTACGATATTATTGTTGAATATTAAATCAGTTGGAGGCGTAAAAAAGGAATTCCCATTTGTCGCAATCGCATTTGAAATTACTGCATTGGAAAAAAAATTCTGAAGGATATAAACATCAGAAAGTGGGAAACCTAAAACAATCTGTCCCTCGATCCGGCACCTTTTTACTGTAATTCCATTTACATTAATGTAAATATCCCGATCAAAACTATTGCCTGCACTAACCATATCCACGCCTATAAGTTGCGAATTCTCAGATCCGGGACTGAAAAGAATGCGCGCAAGCCTGGTTTCCAGCACACCATTGGAGGTTCCTGGATTATGATCCAGAAAATATCCGGTACCTATAATCACCAATCTTTTGGTAATGGTAGCAAAGTCATACACAATGGTTGATCCCTCTACATAAAGTGTATCCCCGTTGTTGACAAGGCCAAAACCTACGGCCTGATTTATCTGCTTAAAAACCGGATAGGCCGCTGTGCCCCCAAAATTACTCCCCCACAATGAGCTGCCGTCATAATTCGACAGGTTGTTGATCCTCCATATTCCCGCCGAAAGAGAATTTGTAATGGTAACTGCAAACACAGAAAGTAAAATAAAAATGAATAAAGACTTTTTCATAAATGCAATTTTATGTTTGTCAAATTTGATTCGAAATTAAATGCGATAGGATATGGAGAGTAAAAAGAGAAATAAGGATTTAACGAGTTTTCCATTAAAGCATCAACTATGGTATTCTTATTTTACCGGGCCACAATAGAAATTAAAAAAGAAAACTCCTGCTCTTAGTCATTCAAATGAATTCTAAATTTAAATTGTCTGGACGTATTCTGAATTAGAAAATAGATTGACGACGCCTTTCACCATACATACGGACAAAATCTCTTTACCAACAACAAATGCCCTGGCATCCCGGCAGCCAAAACAGTCGGTACATAGAACTCAAAGGTTAGAAGTCATTTTCCTTTTTAAAAAAATAAAGGCATATCAATACGGCACCTTATGATTTTTTTTCCGGTTAAAGAGATTTCTATACTAACTTGAATTGTGGTCACGAATTTGATGCTGAAAACAGGAATGGGAATAAGAAAACCAAATTGGAAATTTTCCGGGTTAATCCTTGTCAAAAAAAGGGATACGCTCCTACAATTTCTTCAGAATCAATCTAAAAAACAGTGCCCAATATAATTACATCTACTCCGGTCTCAAACTGTACCCGCATACTTATTATACCTGCCCCGGTATTCAATGGGCGATAATCCTGTGATACGCCTGAAGATTTTTCTAAAGGCCTTGGTGTCCTGATAGCCCACATCATACATCACTTCATTGACCTGCTTTTGACTGTTCTCCAGGTATTTTTTTGCCGCCTCAATTTTGACACGATGTACATATTCGGTGATGGTGTTAGAGGTGGCTTTCTTAAACCTCCGCTCAAGATTTCTTCGGCTCAGAGCCAGCATGGAAGTGAGCGCATCTACAGAAATCCTTTCACCATAATTTTTTTCAATAAACTCCTGCGCCTGCTTTATCTGCTTATCGCCATGATCTTTTTGTCCGTGAAATATGATGAAGGGCGATTGGCTGTTTCGGCCAATATCAACCTGAAATATTTTAGAACAACTGACCGCTACCTCCCACCCTGCAAATTTTTCAATTAGATATAAAACAAGATTAGCGGAAGACAGAGACCCGCCACTGGTATAGATTCCGTTTTCATCGGTAATAACCCGGTCCGTTACCAACTGCACTTCGGGGAACATGTATCTGAACTCATCTGCAGCACGCCAGTGTGTAGAGCAACTTTTACCATTTAATAATCCGGTGCCTGCTAAGAGAAACGCACCAATGCATAGGCTGGCGAGTTCCGCACCTGTATTATACTGCTGCACAATCCAGGGAATCATTTTACTGCAATGTTTCAAACCCGATTGCATATCGCCGTCAATTGCCGGAATCACAATCAAATCCGTTTTTTTTAATTCGTCAATCAGGACATCAGCATTGAGTGTTCCCATTCCATTTTCCAGGCGGATTTCCTTTTCAAATCCTGCGATCTGAACATGAAATAGAGGAGGTTTTCCGTGCTCTTCCATCATGGTATTTACTCCTAAAAATGCTCTTCGGGGTAGATCAAGACTAGTGAGATTAACGCAAGGATTAGCTAGCAAGGTTATGTGTTTCATTAGTTTCGACTTTTAAAAAAAAGAATGAAATTAATCCAATCTTCAGACATAAAAATCTTTTGTCGCAAATGCCCCACCAGATTGTCAGAATCACACCCTCTTTATTACAAGTCTCAAACTTATGTTTGCTGATAAAATGAAAAATAATAATCAGAATAATGGATGAAATAGTTCTGATTAAACCACTAAACAAATCAGTATTCTTTATAAATATAAACACTTGTTAAATGGACGAAACAATGGTTGAAGTATTTAAAACAAACGTGTCTGACCACCATCAGGCGGAGAAATTTCTTGATATTTTCCGCTCACAGTTTCCGGATCATAAAATCAACTTCGATCTGGATGATTGCGACAGGATATTGAGAGTAGAAGGCAATAACGACATTAACTCAGTAGTAAAAAAAATCGTAAATGACAGAGGTTTTCTGTGCGAAGTGCTGGACTAACTCTGAGCAAAAATAAACTATCATAAATTATTAAAAATGAAATCAGTTTG
>JBIQMB010000065.1:0-10146 GCA_044463745.1 Chitinophagaceae bacterium
CAGAACACACCGTATCGGACAAACCAAAAGCATCTTTGCTTACAGAATGATTTGTAAGGATACGATTGAGGATAAAATATTAAAACTTCAGGAGCGAAAACGCACCCTGGCAAAAGAACTTATTGCTGACGATTCTGCATTCGTAAAAAACCTCACCAAAGAGGATGTGGAGTATCTGTTCTCTTAAATCAGGAAGCAATAAAATTTTTAAGTCTTCGGAATTCTCTTTTGTCGGATGAAACAAATAAGGCTGAAAGGTGCTTGCTCAATTCGCTGAAAAAGCGGCTGAATGCGGATGGTTTGTGTGGTCCATGATTTTTCATAAAGCTGTGGTTTTATTAATTAAAAATGGGATTTTGGATTTTTGGGCTGTAAATTTAAATTAAATATTTTTAAATTTCAAACGTAATATTACTATTTTTTCTGCTTCGTAATTTCACTATTTTACAGGGGTTTAAGAAATGTATTCCAGTCTCTTGCTGTTGTGGCGTCGGTACCGTGACGCGTATCGGCGGTGTATGTATTCCGGTTGTTCATAAAACTTTAATAGAAAACCTTGCAATTTGGATTTAATTTCAGAAAAGAGATTTTGTTTCATAAAGAGCGGATTTATAATGAGAACGCATGATTTTTTATTTTATTGTGAATAAGTTGGCACCGAGGGACTGTTTCATCGAAATGTTTTTCGTTTGCCGTTTTGATATGGTAGATGAGATAAGTAAATAAACCTTTGTTTTCCAAGAGTATCTTCCTGAAATTCTTTTATCATTTTTTACTTTTGCCTTTATATGCTTAAAAAATATTTCAGGGATAATAGCCCTTTTCTAAAAGCCTGGGGCGTGTTTTGGATTTTCATGGCCATTATTATTGGGCTTTACCCAAAGCCTGGTTCGTTCCTGTTTCTTAATTATTATCATGCACCCTTTCTGGATTCATTTTTTAGGGTAATTACTTTTCTTGGGGATGGATGGTTTGTGATTATCATGGCTTTGGTGTTCTTTTTTTTAAAAAAACGTGCACTCTCGTTCATGATCTTGAGCAGTTATTTGCTATCGGGAGTTTTCGTTCAGGTTATCAAAAGGTTTTTTCCTGAGCCAAGGCCTTCCATGTATCTTCAAAGTCATCATATTGAATACACCGGGTTTATTGAGGGGGTTACCCTCCACAACAGTTATTCATTTCCTTCGGGGCATACCACTTCTGTTTTTGCTTTGGCTGCGTGCATTGCCCTGTTTTATGCGCCGAAAAGATTGGGGATTCTTTTAGCCGTTATTGCCTTTCTAGTTGGTTATAGCCGCATCTATCTGGGCCAGCATTTTCCTGAAGATGTATTTGTGGGTATGTTTCTGGGCACCATTAGTACCATCCTTTGTTTTGTATGGCTTGGAAAATTATTTTATAAATGGCAGGACAATATTAATCGCCGCAAGGTTATCTGACCTCCAAATGGAGGTCAGGTTTTTTCTCAACTTTAAAAATTTTATTAGTAGATGCTTTAGAGTGGCCGGCTTTTTATCGTTTACGTAGTTTAATGGAAATAGTCTTATTTGGGTTTATCTCCTGAAAGAAGTTTTAGCTTGAAATAAAAAGTTGACCCATTGCCGGGTCTACTCTTTACAGCTATATGGCTGCCATGCCTTTTTAAAATCTCATTGGCTATGTACAAGCCGATGCCAAGCCCGGGAAAGGTTTCTTCATTTTTGCCTGATACACGATAAAATTTTTCAAATATTTTCTTTTGTGCCGAAGCCGGTATGCCAATCCCTTTGTCTGTGATCGATACCAGTACCTGATCTTTGTCTGCTTTGGTTTTTATCTGCACCTTGTCACCTCCCGGGCTGTACTTGATGGCATTTGTCAACAAATTGGAAATAACCTGGCCTAATTTTTCCTGGTCTGCCATTATATACATTTGTCGTCTCTCATCGCATCTGAATTCAACTTCCCTCTCCGAAGAAATTCGTACTTCTTCTATTGTGCTTCGGATCAGATCAGGTAGCGAGCATTTTTTGAAATTTATTTTTAATCCATCCTTGCTTATCCTGGTAGTATCAAGCAGGTCGTCAATCAAATGCGTTAATTTGTTGACCTGAAGATCCATTTTATCTAATGAGTACAGTAGGTTCTCATCCTTCGCATCTTCGTGGATAAGCTTCAGAATTTGTATGTATCCTTTTATCGAAGTCATCGGCGTTTTAAGTTCATGACTGGCTCTGCTGATAAAAAAATCCTTCTGTAATTCCTGTTCCTTGATTTCCTGAATATCTGTACTATTGAAAATCCATCCCAGTATATTACCGGATGAATCGGTTTCCGCTACCGCTGTGGATAGAAACCAATGATAGGAACCGTCTTTATTTCGAATACGCTGCTCCACAATATAAGGCGATCCCTTTTTGATGGTGGTCTCCCATTTTTTTTCAGCTTTTTCGAAATCATCGGGATGAATGATCGAAGCAAAGCCTTTCCGGTTCAGTTCTTCCACGCTATAACCTGTGAAACGGGTAAAAGTCTTGTTTGCGTAGGTCATCTTTTGGTTCTTATCGAGCGAACTCACAAAGTTGCGTGTTGACTCGGCCAACAGTCGAAACCGGGATTCACTTTCTTCTATTTTTTTCCGGTTCAATACCAGGTTGGTAACCTCGTACCCTACCACCATAATCCCAATGGCTCTTCCCTTATTGTTCAGAGTTGGGTGGCATTCGAAATTGACATATACTTTTTCAGGAACTCCGTTTCGCAAAAACTTTATTGGGTATTCATTCGCTGTAATTACTTCATTCTTGTTATAGACCAGGTCGAGCAGCCGTTGCGCTTCATCTGTATCTATTTCGTTCATTACTTTAGTGAATGACTTCCCCTTGATCTCGTTCTCTGTTCTGCCCAGTAATTTAATAGCAGCCGCATTGATGATTTCAACCTTATGATCAGGCCCACGAAGAATGCCGATGGCAACCGGTGCCTGGTAGATCAGGTTTTTCAGTCGCTGTTCCTTTCTTTCAAGCTCTAAGCGCTCTTTCTTTTCATGGGTAATATCGCTGGTTGAACCTACCAGTTTTGCGGGATTACCTGAAGAATCGTAAAACACCTTACCATGAATACGGAGCCAGGCTAAAGATTTGGTTTTTGTAAAAAATCTGCCTTCAAAAGAATATTCACCTTTCTCTATTCCTTTCTGCATGGTGTTTCGGAAATTTTTTCGGTCTGCAGGGTATACGTGCTCTAAAAGTGCGTCGAATCCCGCTGCCTTATTTTCCAGATCGACTAATTCAGCCAATCTGGGAGCGTAGGTTAGTTCTTTAGTGGTTAAATCCAACTCCCATAATGCCAGCCCATCCGAATCAAGTGATTGCTCGACCATATGCTGGTTTCTTTCCTGGAGAAGGCGGGATGTGACCTGTTCTGTTATATCATTCATGCTTACCATGACCGCTGTAACCTTGTCCTGCTCGTTTCTTAATGGGGCGATTTCGTAATTAAAGAAAAATTCTTTTTCGCCTTCAGGAAGTCGGATTTTAGTAGATACCTCATCTTCATAAACAATCTGTCCATCATGAAAGACTCTATTTAAGCGTTCCCGAAATCCTTGTTTTTCCAGTTCAGGCAACAAGATTAGCAGCGGTTTCCCCAAAGCATCTCCGGGTTTGATGGAGAGTATGTCGTTAAACATCCGATCGTTGCCGTATTCAATAATGAAATCGTCTCCCCTAAGCAGAAGCATACATACCCTTGATTCCTGAATCATTTTTTTAATCCGGTTATCCTTTTCTGCACTGGCTCTTTTCATTTCTACTTCGGCAGTAGCATCCAATATTACCACCATTATCGTATCCGGTTTTCCTCGGTCGGAAGGCATGGGATGAAGGATGATATCCAGATAAAAAACCTTTTCTATTTGATTAAAACTGATGGGTACCCCGAGCTCCTCTCCATAATAAGAAATGCCCGATTGAAGGACATTTTGAATAATGGATTCAAACTTATTTCTGACAAGCGGGTATATGTCGAAAAAGGGCTTATTAAGAATTTTTGATTCCGCATTTTTTGTCAATTTGAGAAAGGTTTGATTCGCCATTTTTATCCGTAATTCCGGTCCGGATAAGATCAGGATTGAAACCGGTTCGGGGCGCAAAAGCGTCTGGGGAAGAGGGTGTTGTGCGATGCCGTTTTCTTCCGGCGGGTCTTTCTTTTTCAGTTCATTTTTCTTCATAAGCATATATACTGTTGAAAGATGACCTGTGATTAAGGGGGTCTTATATAAAACAATTTAAATCTTTTTTTTGATTTGCGCTCATCTTATTCATAGTTTTTACATTCCCGACGAATCTATTTGATTAAATTGCACTATTTTTCAGTAAACCCTGCGGCATTTCATGACCACCATTATTGTTGGTAGTATCATCTTAAGTATCCTGCACGCTCTTATTCCCAACCATTGGCTGCCGGTCATCGCTATTGGCCGCAAAGAGGGCTGGAGCGTAGGCGAAGTGCGCAATATTACTTTTTTGGCTGCCATGGCACACGGGTTAAGCACCATTTTGCTGGGGGTATTGCTAAGCCTGGTGGGCGGCGGGTTAGCCGAACATGTTGGGGCTTTTACTCACTGGGTAGCCCCGGTTATTCTGATTGTGTTGGGTATTGTTTTTATTTACCGGCATTATCATCATAATCATTTTCATATCGGCGGAGACCTGAAGGGCAAGATCAGCAAGAGGCAGATTGTGGTAGCGCTTACCATCGCCATGTTTTTTTCGCCATGTATGGAAATCGAAGCTTACTTTTTGCTGGCGGGTGCGTATAATAACTGGCTTGTTTGGTTTATAGCTGTCATTTATCTGGTCATCACCGTATCAGGTATGTTGTTGCTGGTGCAACTGGCGTATAAGGGTTTACTAAAATTAAATTGGCACCGGCTCGAGCATAGTGCCGGTATCATTACAGGTATTACGCTGCTGCTGACCGGTATTCTTACTTTTTTTATTTCCTGAATATCCGCATGTAGAAGCACAGAGATAAATAATCCGCGGTGCTGCCATTCGTGCTAATTTCTTGCCATTGTAATCAGAACATTCTACATTTGCCACCTTTCTATTATCATGAAGGTTACAGATCATATTAAAAACGCAAAAGGGACGCTCATTTCTTTCGAGATTTTGCCACCGCTCAAAGGCAAGACCATTGACTCTATTTATGCTCAGTTGGATCCCCTGATGCAGTTTCAGCCTGCCTTTATCAATGTGACATATCACCGGAGCGAGCACATATTTAAAAAACGGGCTGATGGCAGTTTTGAAAAAATAGAAGTTCGCAAACGGCCGGGAACGGTTGGTATTTGTGCTGCCATCATGAATCATTATAAGGTAGATGCTGTGCCGCATCTGATCTGTGGCGGGTTTTCGAAACAGGAAACGGAAAATGCATTGATCGATCTGCATTTCTTAGGCATTCATAATGTGCTTGCTTTGCGCGGTGATGCTACGAAAAGCGAAACTGTTTTTGAGCCTGAACCTGATGGCCATGCCTACGCGATAGATTTAATCAAACAAATTGTTAACCTGAACAAAGGTATCTATCTGGAAGATGACATTCGCGATGGGCATAAAACAGAGTTCAGTATCGGAGTGGCAGGTTATCCGGAAAAGCATTTTGAATCACCTAATTTGGAAAGTGATATGAGGTACCTCAAAATGAAGGTGGATACGGGTGCTGAATATGTGACCACACAGATGTTTTTTGATAACCGGAAATATTTTGATTTTGTAAAAAAATGCCGGGAAATGGATATCCATGTCCCGATAATACCTGGATTAAAACCATTAACAACGCATAGACAATTATCTATTCTGCCACGTACATTTCATGTGGATATACCGAAAGAGTTAAGCAACGAAATCATGAAATGCAAATCGAATGACGACGTAGAAAAAGTGGGTGGCGAATGGCTTTACCAGCAATCCAAAGAATTAAAAGAAGCCGGCGTGCCTGCATTACATTACTATACCCTTGGCAAGCATCATGTGGTGGCGGGTGTGGTTAAGCGGTTGTAATTTACCACGCCGTCCGTGTTATTATTAAACTTCCCGTCAAAAACTTAGCCTACCCGGCATTTATTAAATCACAACTCCCAGCTGCCTGAAGTAAAAAGAACTATAAACGATGCCGCGCACTCTATTCGCACAAAATAAAAAAAAGGCGGCTCAGCTTCGCTGTTCTTTTAAACGGTTGGTTTAAACCAGGGCAATAGAATGGATTATACTGAACACTCTGCCGGAATCGTCAGTCTCAATTCCAGACGGTGCAAAGTATAAATCAGGTTTAATGTTGCTGTACAGTGCATCACCAAAATGCAGGTGCACGAAGTTCTCACATGCTTATGATGCGAGAGGTGTTTATTTGAGGAGCAATGTTATTTAGATTCCTTTTCCTTTGTAGTGGTTGTGGCTTTCTTCTTATTGGCCGGCCTCTTTTTTCCATAAGATCCGGCAAAAATTTTTCCTTTGGTCGTTTTTTTATCTCCTCTTCCCATTTGTTTAAAGTTTTAAAATTAAAAAAGCAAGATACAAAAATGTATCCTGCTTTTAAAATTTGTACATCAGGAAAATGTTCGAAATATTAAGGGCTTAAAGACCTGAATATATGAGCGTCTTCAAAAAGTGTTTCAATTACATGTGAAATGGATTCTCAACGAGAAATGAATTAAGAATCACGCACATTAAATCACTTAAATTTTTGAAGAAAGTTCTTTCCCTGGTTTGAATTTTGCAACTTTTTTAGCCTTGATCTTGATAACGGCTCCTGTTTGAGGATTACGGCCATTACGGGCAGCTCTCTTTGTAACGGAGAAAGTACCAAATCCTACGAGGGTTACTTTATCACCTTTTTTAAGGGTCTTGGTTACAGTCTCTGTAAAAGAATCTAAGGCTGCATTTGCTTGTGTTTTGGTAATGCCCGCATCATCAGCGATTTTGGCAATTAATTCAGATTTGTTCATTTTGAAAATGTTTGATTTTTAAACGTGACAAATATATAAGGTTTTTAACGTAAACAATGGATTTTCCGAAAAAAAAATATATCAATTTGGTTCTGAAAGGCACATAGGATAAGGGATGCAGCGAAAGTGACCTGAAAAGGATACATTTTTCAATGAAAACTTCCGGTAAAGAAAAAGATTTGATTTAATAAAATCTTTGATAACGGTCAGACTAATTTTTGCAAAACCGTTTCAAAAAACAACACCTTGTCTCCCCATTCTCCACGAATGGCCGCATGTAGCCGCTGCTGATAATTTTGTAAGTAATTGTTTAGCCTGTCTTTGTCGGTTATAAGAAACTGTACGACAAAGGTTTCGCCATGCTCATCGCCATGTCCTAAAAGCGCATGCAATTGCCAATTTTCTGCATCTGTATTTTGAATAATTTGTGGGAGAGCCTTTTGCTTTATCCATTCTTTCCAATCTTCCACTGCGCTGTGCTCTACCTTAAATGAAATATTTATTGTAAACATTATTAATTCAGAATTTTAAATCCAGCCTTACCGGACAATGGTCGCTATGATTGATTTGGGGAAAAATGGCTGCGTCTGTGATGTGTTTGCACAGATCGGCCGAAACGCTGATGTAATCTATTCTCCAACCTTTGTTTTCCAAACGCGTGCTTTTTCTCAATTGATGCCACCATGTGTAATGGTGAGGCTCCTGATTGATGTATCGGAAGCCGTCCACAAATCCGGCATTGAAAAACTTGTCCATCCAGGCTCGCTCCTCTGGCAAAAAACCGGATGAGTTTTTATTCGATTTCGGATTATGTATATCTATTTCTTTGTGTGCAATATTATAGTCGCCGCAGATGATGAGTTTTTTTCGGGTTACAGTAAGCGTTTTTAAATGATCGTAAAATTCATCAATCCATCTGTATTTATAAGCCTGCCTTTCCTCGCCCGAAGACCCTGATGGGAAGTAGGCGCTGATGACAGACAGGTCACCAAAATCGGCCTGAAGCACCCGCCCTTCAAAATCACTCTGCTCGTTGCGGTGGCCGTACTCTACATGATCAGGCTTCATCTTTGATAAGATGGCCACACCGCTATAACCCTTACGCTGAGCCGAAAAAAAGAATGAATGGTATCCGGCATCTTCGAAGAGCCTGTGGTCTATATCTGTTTCCCCGGCTTTGATTTCCTGAAGACAGATAATGTCAGCGGGGTCTGACTTTAACCAATCCAGAAAGCCCTTTCTTATTGCTGCCCGGATACCATTCACGTTGTACGTAATAATACGTAGATTCATTTCGCCGAAAAATTAATACCCAAATATTTCTTCGAGCGATAAAGTTTTTACCTCTCCTATTTTATTAAGCACATCCTGATTTATTTTGTCGCGAGACGCTACAACACAGTAGGTGTACGGGCGGCCGGCAATGTAGTTCTTATGAAAAGTCTTCAGGTTGTCCAATGTTAATTGGGGCAGGGTTTCATATGTTTTTCTGCGCAAATCATAATCAACACCTTTTTTCTGCAGGCTTAGCCAACTTGATATAATGCCAAAATCAGTAATTCTTGAAGTCTCCAGGTCTTTGGTCAGGCTTACTTTAGCAGATGTGAACCTGCTTTCTGATAAGGGCATATCATTGAGCAATTCATTCATAGCTTCGACGGCATCCTTTGTTTTATCTGCCTGGCTTCCTACATAAGCGATCATCGAAAAAGGATCTTCTTTTTTGGAAGGTGTGATGTAAAAAGCATAGGTTGAATAGGCTAATGCTTTAGCTTCACGGATATTTTGAAAAACAACCGAACCCATTCCGCCGCCAAAGTAATTATTAAACAGGTTTACTACAGGCTCCATAGCCGGATTATAGTTTCCCGAGTTACGCACCCAGGTTATCTCTGCCTGCACCATATCATAATCGGCAAACAACACAGAATTAGATTGTGGATTAACTCTTTCAAATGAAACCGGCTTGGGTATTGGGTTGTACGAGGCCGGAAACTTGTGATACTTCTGTACATCTGCTGTGAGTTGGTTTACAGATGATGGCCCCCAGTATAGAATCTTGTGTTTGTAATTAAACAGATTGTGAAGGATGTAAACCAATTGGTCGCCGGTGGCATTGTTAATTACTTCATCGCTTAATGTATAATTAAATGGATTCTTAGGGCCATAAGTAGCATAGCTGGTTATACCACTCATGATCGCATCTTTATTCATTTTGCTATTGGCTCTTGACTTCATCATTCTTGACTTGAGTGCTTCAAGCGCAGCCTCATCCGGCTTGCAATTAAGCAGCAGGTCTTCAAACAATGAAACGGCTTTGTCAAAATTATCCTGCAGCCCCGAAATGGTGACCGAAGTAACTTCAGTACCCGGGCTCACGCTAAAGTTGCAGGCGATATTGTAAAACTCTTTACTGATATCTTCGGCACTGTACTTATCCGTTCCGATAAATGACAGATAGCTGGCAGCCATGGAAAGCATCTGGTTATTGTAAGTTCCCATATCAAAATAATAGGATAAGGTGAATAGTTTATTGTCCTTGTTTTGAACATATAAATATTCTGTATTGCCGATGCTGCCTTTTTGCAATGCCTTGTTATAATCCACCCATTGAGGTTTGATGGGTGTAGAAGGCATGGCATTGACCATGGCCACAAAAGGCGATTCTTTTCCTGCATTGGTTTCTACCGGCGAAATGGGTGGTTTTTCTACCTTCACAATACTCTTATCTTCACCCTTTCTTTTGTAGAGTAATACATAATTGTCTGCAAAAAACTTATTGGCAAAATCAACGATTTCCTTCTTAGAAACTTTCAGCATTTCCTCATTTTCGGCTACATCCTTATCCCATGCATTTCCTTTGGTTTGGATAAAGCTGGTCATCAGGTTGTTTACGCGGTAGGCATTATTATCCATAGCACGTAATTTGAAAACCTGATCATTGGCTACGATAGCCTTTATCATCGATTCGTCAAAATCTCCTTTCTTTAAAAGGTCTAATTGCTGAAAAATCAGATCCCTGACATCTTCAAGTGATTGGTTTTGTTTGGGCGAGCCATTGATCATAAACACGCCGTAATCTTTGTACTGACGCACACCGGCTGATACGCCCATAGCTTTTTGCTGCTTATTGACATTCAGATCAAACAAGCCTG
>JBIQMB010000066.1:0-10101 GCA_044463745.1 Chitinophagaceae bacterium
GTGTAGAGGTAAAGAGCCGCCGTATCGGAGGTGCTACCTTTCAGATTCCTTCAGAAGTAAGAGCCGACAGAAAAACTTCTCTCAGCATTAAGTGGCTGATACGCTATAGCCGCGAAAGAAACGGTCGTAGTATGGCTGAGAAGCTGGCCAACGAAATTGTTGCAGCAAGCAAAGGCGAAGGTGCTGCTTTCAAAAAGAAAGAAGATGTGCACCGTATGGCTGATGCGAATAAGGCATTCGCACATTTCAAAGTGTAATAACTCAGCGAAAGATAATAAGAGGTCCCCTGTAATCATTTGCAGGGGATTTTTTATTTTGGGCTATTCTACGATAGATATGACACCTTCAAAATTTTGAGCTTCTGTATCTTATCTCCCCGCTTGAATGGTGCAGTCTCACCTTCTTTTTTTCCGATAATGGCCCTGACAATTGGCGCAGTAAAAGCTATTTTATTTAATTTGATATCTGCTTCATCCACACCCACAATTTGGAATTTCTGAATTTTCCGACCGTTGTTTAACTCTACCGTAGCACCAAAACGAATGGTGTCATCAGCCCGATCGCTCACATCAACCACCCTGGCCGAAGCAATTCTTTCATTGAGCAGTCTCAATTTGCCATCTATGAACATGGCGGCATGCCTTCTTTCGGTTTCATTTCCCGGAGGAAGCTGTCTTTTTTCTTCTTCCAGTTCCTCCTTCTCCTGCATCAATGCCTGTAAGCCAAAGGCCGTTACATAATTATCCACGCCCGGAGGCAATGGCGCCCGCGGCGGAACAACCGGCAATTCTTCCTGATCTTCTTCTTTTACAAATCCCCTGCTCATGGTTCATCGTTTTATTTTGCGAATAACTAAAGTACGAAAAATGCGCGGCATTTGTCTGAAGTGTTGGTTTATGAATTTGTTCATAAACGCGGAACTTAGCCTTTTGCATTTAGCAAATAGAGGGAATGGCTATTCATGAATTGGCACTTACTGGAAGTATCGTGTACAAAAAGGAAAAGGGTTTCAATCTCTTGAAACCCTTTTTTCAGTGCTGCTCCCCCTGCTGGACTTGAACCAGCGACCCTCTGATTAACAGTCAGATGCTCTAACCAACTGAGCTAAGGAGGAATTTCCCTCTCAGGTTATTCCTGATTGAGGGCTGCAAAAATAACCAATTTTAGATAGTAGCAAAATTTGATTGTACTTTTTTTAAACTTTCAAAAAGCTTTAATAAATTAAAAAAATTCCTCGACGATCGCAACCCGGTTTTTGCTTATAATCCGGCTACTTCTTTCTTTGATTTCACCCCCACTTTGTGCCCGGAAATGGCAAAGTATAAAATAAACAAATAACACGGAACCATAATCCAGAACGCATTTTGTAAGCCTATCCGTTCAGACAAGAATGCCCATAATTGGGGAATGATAGCTCCACCTGCTATACCTATGATTAGCAAGGCCGATGCAGTCTGGGTAAATCTGCCCAATCCATGAATGGCCAACGGCCAGATAGCCGGCCATACCAATGCATTGGCCAAACCCAGCAGTGCAATAAACCAAACGGATGTGATGCCGCTTGTGAAGATCGCTCCCAGTGTAAAAACAACACCCAGGATTGCAGATCCCTTGAGTGCCGTGGTCTGGCTCATGTATTTCGGAATGGTAAAAATACCCACCAAATAACCAACCAGCATTGCGATGAGGGTGTAGGTTGTAAAATGCTTCACCACATCGAGGCTGATGCCGATTTCTTTACCATAAATCTGAACAATATCACCGGCCATTACCTCCACGCCCACATAGAGGAAAAGGGTAATAAAGCCAAGCCACAAATACGGGAAGCTAAAGAGCGTGCGATTATCCGTTGCGCCTTCTGCTACAGGTGTGGACTCTTCGGCTTCTACCTCCGGCAGATTTGAAAAATAAATAAATACCGCCAATCCGGCCAACACTAACGCTATGATGATATAAGGCACAATAACGCGGGAAGCCAGCGATGTTAACTCGGCTATTTTATCCGCCTCACCCATAGTTCCAAGACGCTGAATTAATGCGTTGGAGTCTTTTAAAAGAAAAGCACCCATGACCAGAGGCGCAAGGGCTCCTGCTCCTTTATTACAGATCCCCATTATGCTGATTCGCTTGGCAGCACTTTCGATAGGGCCAAGAATGGTGATATAAGGATTAGAGGCTGTTTGCAACAATGCCAGACCTGTACCGATGATGAACAAACCGGTCAGAAACATACTATATACGCGCATCTGTGCTGCGGGTATGAACACTATGGCACCAATGGCCATAACCAACAAGCCATACATCATTCCTTTTTTATACCCTGTTTTTTTAAGCACCCATGATGATGGAAAAGCCATGACCGCATAGGAGATATAAAACGCGAAAGTTACCAAAACGGCCTCGGCGGTTTCGAGCTCAAGCGCAATCTGAAGGTAAACGATCAGTGTACTGTTTAACCAGGTTACAAATCCGAAAATGAAAAACAGAATTCCGATGATGGTAATCTGGGCTGTGTAGTTTTGATTTTTTTGAGGCAGGTTTTCCGGCATTATGATTATGATTATTTTTTGATTGAAAAAAGATTAATGAACCAAAGTAAATGTAATATTTCCTTTTTTCCTCACATTGAGTCAATTTATTTATTCAGCCTTGTTTATCAGGATTATATTATAAGGCCAAAAGATAGTCTTGATTTGTTTTGCATCGATATTCGCCGAAATCTGATAAAAGGAGCAAGGCCTCTTTCGCCAAAGGATCCCTAACCATTCTTTATCGTAATGGGAAAGCAAAAACTCGGGCGACCTGCTGAAGAGAGAGACCAATTTCTTTAATTTTTTTCAGACTCCACAAACCGACATAGTATATCTTTTATCTCATCAAACCACGTAACCTTTCGGTTTGCCCCCTCTTCTCACGTTATTGGTGCTAAAATCCACGTTCTAGAAAAATCATTTTATACATTTCTTAACTAAATATACTAAATTGCAGTACTGGTGCTTATGGACTGCATTTATACCTGCAATTCAGCCTTATACAATATCTGGGAAAAATTACTTCTTTTTTATAACAGGAATTAAATCTCGTATGGAGAATTATACACTAAAAATGACTTCGGTTGAATGCTGTGTTTGCAAGCAAAGCGACGCAGATGTGGTTGGGAGTGGTAAGGACTTCGAATATCACACAAGTGACGATACTTTTGTTGCCAAACAATGCCGGTCGTGTAGCCTTGTTTATTTGGATCCCCGCCCCTCCGTTTCAGAGTTCGAAACAATCTATCCTTCTACTTATCATGCCTTTGATTTTTCAAAGAAAGAATATGGTTTCGTATTTAAAGTCCGCTCATGGCTGGAAGCTCAGCGCACGCTAAAACGATGTAAAGGATTACCAGATCATGCCCGTATTTTGGATGTGGGCTGTGGTGATGGCTTCCACCTAAAACTCTTAAAAGAATATGGAAATAAAACCTGGGAACTGGAAGGGATCGACCTGGATAAACGTGCCATTGCGGCGGCTAAAGAGTCAGGAATAACAGCGCACCTGGGAAGCGTTGAAAGCATTGATTTACCTGATGAGCATTATGATTTCATTTTCATGATCCAAACCATCGAACATGTAGAAGCACCTGACAAAGTGTTGGGCGCTATATACAGGTTATTGAAAAAGGGAGGAAAATTGGTGATCGTTACGGATAATACCGGTTCATACGACTTTAATCTGTTTAAAAAAAGGCATTGGGGTGGTTACCATTTTCCAAGACACTGGAATTTATTCAACAAAAAATCACTTTCTTTATTAGGCAAAAAAACGGGCTTCGAAATACCAAACTTTATCACCATTATAAGTCCCGTGAACTGGGTTTATTCAATACACAATTGGCTGGTCGATCATAACAAACCACAGTGGCTAATCAATCGGTTTACCCTTAAGTCCTCATTTTCTTTATTTGTATTTACAGGACTTGATTTCTTTTTGCAAAAAATAGGCAAAGGAGCCCTACTTCAGGCCACCATGAAAAAGCCGGACTAATAAAGCGATATCGTAAATAATACTTTTTAAATCTTTAAACACGAAAACATGGATACCAAAAAACCAATTGCAATTATAGGTGCCGGACTGGCCGGACTTACAGCAGCTAACTATTTAAAAGAAAAAGGCGTTCCATTTATTTTGTTTGAAGCAGGAAATAAAATAGCGGGACTTGCAGCAAGTTTTAAAGACGCGGATGGATTCAGCCATGATTTTGGAGCACATTTCATTACCAACCGTCTGGCAAATGCTATTGGAGTAGGATCAGAATGTATTTTGGTAAAACATTACGGAGAAGCGGTGTGGCTCGACGGTAAAAGTTACAGTTATCCTTTTGGCCTGATGAAGATTCCACGGATGTCCTTAAATTTTATAATAACAAAGGCCAGCTCTTTATTAAATGGCAAAAAACCCCGGTCGGCTTCAGATTGGTTTTCGATGAAATATGGTAACACCCTGGCAGAAGAAGTAGCACTTCCACTTATCGAAGCATGGTCGGGTGCGCCTGCAGAGGAACTCTCACCTGCTGTGGGTTCAAGTTTACCGGGGAGTATATTTAATACCTTGTATTTAAAATTGGCAAGTGTTATTACCGGTCGTGCTGTCTCTTGCGGATATAATAGAGAAATGCCTGAAAAACCTTCCGTTTGGCATGTTTATCCCAAAGGAGGGGTTTCATTGTTGTGTACCAAATTAGCCGAAGGCATAGAGGATTCAATTAAATTAGAATCGCCCGTATCTGAAATTATAGTAGAAAATGGCAAGGCAACAGCGGTAAAAGTAAAAGATGAAATCATCGACGTATCCGCCGTGGTGAGCACAGCGCCGGCAAATATCCTGGGCAAGTTAGTAAAAGGAACTGACGTGTTAGAAGGGGTTACCAGGTTTCGTTTCAGGCCAATGGTTTTTACAAACCTAAGATTAAACGGCCGCAATCTTATACCGGATACGGTTTTATGGTTTCCTGAAAAAAAATACCCATTCTTTAGGGTAACAGATGTAACCCGCTCCATGCCCTGGCTGGCACCTGAAGGAAAATCTATTCTTACAGTAGATATAGGTTGCCAAAAGGAAGATGAATACTGGTCAATGAGCCAGGAAAAAATAACCGAATTGTGTGTAGAAAACCTCACATCCATAATACCGGATATAAGAGACAGATTTATCGGAAGTACCGTTATACGTACACCAATTGCTTACCCTGTCTTTTTAAATGAATACGAGGATGAGCGATTGAAATTTGAAAAATCAACCAACATTGAAAATCTGATAAGCATCGGACGAAATGGAGAATTCTCACACCGTTTTATGGAAGATGTGTACTGGCGGACAAGGAAGATGGTGGGGGCTTTGATTGGCCAGCCTGTAGCACCCCTCAAATAGATTAAGCGGCCGTTCATAAATGATCTGAGCGGAGTGCATAGCAGATTTTACCATTCATATCGATTATCGTTTTGAATACTAATTGCTTCCTGAATACGTTTCATTATTAAACCCCATTCTATATGAAGCTAAATATTATCCCCAAATTATTGCTTTTATTCATGGTCTTTGCCATCACATCTTGCAAGAAAGAAGCAAATAAAGATAACATCGATTCCTACTTAAAGTTCAAGATGAATGGGCAATGGATTACATACCAGGCGATAGGTGAATTGGGACCGGACTTAATGACCCCCTCTAAAACTGACCTGGGCGTAACAGGTTGGAGTGATGACAAGACAACCACTTTCGATCTTTCGATCCAAATTGACGGATCCGATTTTAAAACCGGAAGCTACTCCACGGATGATTCCCGATACTACATGGTTATCAATTATCTCTATTTTCCCGCCGACGTTTCAAACGCCAGGAATTATGAAAACGAAGATGCATACGGAAAAGAACCATGTAAGTACACTATAAAAATCACATCCATCACGCCTGATCGTATAAAGGGCACATTTACCGGCAATTACCTGTACGATTATTTTCATGATGACGACCCGGATGAAGGAATCTTGAATATTACCGAAGGTGAATTTCATGTAAAAAGAATCAGATAAAACAGCCTAACTTTTCTCGGGTTAAAATGTATCTCATCCCCTAAAAAGACGCATTAACCGAGGATGAACCAACTCTCTGAAAGTTCATTTTCGGAATAAAACAACATTCATTTTTTTTAAATATCCAGGGTTTTGTAATTTGAAGCCGTCAATTACAAAATTTTAGAAATGAGATGTTTTTTTGCGGCGATTGTTTCCTTTTTTCTGTGCTTCCAGGTTCAGGCACAAAAAATAAAGTTTAACGATAACTGGCTATTCAGGGTAGATACCTCTAATAATTTGAATGATCAGGACATCTGGAATAAAGCTCCAAGGCCGGTTACGTTCCCACATGATTGGAGCATCGAGCAGCCGTTTGACAAATACAGCCCCAGCGGAAACAGAGGCGCATCACTTCGTGGAGGTCTCGGCATCTATGAAAAGAAATTCATCCTTAATGATTCAGACCGAAATAAAAACATCTACATCATTTTCGATGGAGTGTATATGAATAGCACCGTCAGCATTAACGGCCATACCCTTGGAACACGACCTTTCGGTTACATTTCATTTGAGTACGATTTGACCCCGTTCTTAAAATTCGACGGACAGGAAAACAGATTGGTTGTAAGGGTTGAGAATAAGCAACCCAACTCCAGATGGTACAGTGGCAGCGGCATTTACAGAAATGTATGGCTCGATAAAAAAGGTCCGGTATTTATCAAAAATTGGGGCACGTTTATTTCCACTCCCCAGGCTTCAAAAGAAAAAGCGGAGGTGGTTATCGAAACCTTTATCACAACCACCAAAAGGCAAAAAGATCCACTATTAAAAACCACCATTTATTCGCCGGACGGCAAAATAGTTGCCGGCTCCGAGCAAAAAATCGCTTCTATTACCGGTGATCAAAAAATCACCAACAGGTTGTCTTTCACTTATCCGGCCTTGTGGGATGTATCTAATCCTAACTTATACAAAGCCCTTTCTGAGATAATTTCAGAAGCAAAAAGCCTCCATACCTACAGCACCAATTTTGGTGTCCGCAGTTTTTATTTCGATCAGAAAAAAGGCTTTTTTCTAAATGGCAACCACGTCAAAATTATCGGAGCTTGCATGCACCACGATTTAGGGGCACTGGGCGCTGCCATCAATGTAAGAGCGATGGAGAGACAACTCGAAACGCTGAAAGGAATGGGCATAAACGGTATACGCACAGCACACAATCCGCCTGCACCGGAGTGGCTCGACCTTTGCGACAAAATGGGATTCATCGTTATGGATGAAGCCTTTGATGTATGGACATGGGATAAAGAAAACACACCCTACAATTACAATCTTTACTTTGATGAATGGCATAAAAGGGATCTGTCAGATATGGTAATCCGCGACCGCAATCATCCATCTATAATGATATGGAGTATTGGAAATGAAATTCCCGAACAAGGTGGCGGAGAAACAGATACCATCGGCAGAAAAATTACCAGAGACCTGGTCAATATCATCAAACAATTAGACACTACCCGGCCTGTAACCGCAGGATTAAACGGAGCTTCGAATGATAACAACCTATACTTATCCGGAGCACTCGACATCATCGGCGTCAACTATCATCACACGCAATGGAAGGATTTAGGAACCAAACTCTTCCCCAGCGACAAACCCTACATTCTGGCCGAAAACGTATCAGCCCTGGCCACAAGGGGCCATTATGATATGCCTTCAGACAGTATTCGCCGCTGGGCTGGATTTACCGATTCCAAACCGGGTGGAAACAAAGATTTCACCGTCTCAGCTTACGAAAATGCTTCTGCGCCCTGGGCATCTACCAATGAAGAAGCGCTCAAAATCTTTTTGAAATATCCTTACCTGAGCGGCATGTACCTGTGGACGGGATTCGATTATCTGGGCGAACCAACTCCCTACCCCTTTCCTGCGCGCAGTTCGTACTTCGGCATTGTAGACATTGCAGGCTTTCCAAAAGACTCCTATTATCTGTACAAAAGCATATTTACGAAAGATACCGTACTTCATGTACTGCCACATTGGAACTGGACACCCGGCCAGAAAATTGATGTACATGTTTACTTCAATAATGCCGATGTGGTTGAATTATATCTCAATGGCAAACGAATAGGAACCAAATCCAAAAAGGGTGATGATTTATTTGTCAGGTTTAATGGCCTTACCTACAGGCCGGGCACCTTGAAGGCCGTATCTAAAAAGGGCGGAAAGATTGTGGCTGAAACAATTAAAAAAACAGCAGGAAAACCTTATCAAATTGTAGCAGAAGCAGATCGGTCAGTCATTCAATCAGGAGGAGAGGATCTCAGTTTTATAAAACTTTCAGTACTTGACAGAGAAGGAAACCTTGTTCCAGACGCCAACAACACACTTCAGTTTTCTATCAGTGGACCAGGCAGCATCGCAGCATCTGATAATGGATATGAGGCAGAGTTGCAACCGTATTCAAATAAGAAAGAACGCAATGCATTCAATGGATTGGCACTGGCGATTGTTCGTGCGTCATCTGAAAAAGGAGAGGTTACATTAAATATTTCGTCGGAAGGATTGAAAGGCGCATCTGTAAAACTGCGGGTCGAATAAGAAGCCAAATATTTTTTGTGCTTTTTAATGCTATCCATTACTTTAGCTTACCGTTTTACAGTAAGCCTTAGAAAGTGAATTTTTCAAGGTTTCGATTAAAATCTCATCCACATGAAGTTATACCGACTAACCATCTTTCTTTTAGGCTGCTTATCAGCCATCACTTCCTACAGCCAAAAAAAATCTGCTGAATGTAAAAGTTTGCATGAAGGCATTTTTTACAATTATCCTAAGAACACGGATTCAAAGTTGTTATTTGAACGATTTGGGAAGTATCAAAAGGAAACAAACCTAAAAACAGGCGATACGACAGTATGGGAGATAAAGTGGAAAAATGATTGCGTAGGTTCTTTGGAGTACATCAATGGCAATAACGCAGAAAACGGAGAATTTGCTGCTACGCTCAAACAGAAAAAAGCCAAAGTGTTGTTTAAGATAAATACGATCACAAATGATTACTATACCTATACAATCTACCTGAATAGTGTCTCAAACCTGCCTATGGGGACCGACACCATGTGGATGAGTGAAAAAATCAATCTCACAAACAATAAAGTCATTGAACCGGTAACAAAGGAAAAAGATTTGCGCAAGCCCAGATTTAATGATACTTCTTATGCGCTGTTATACATTTACCGCCCGGGAAAATTCACCAACTCACTTGCCAATTATCCGGTTTATCTCGACAACAATGTTATTGGAATCATGAAAAATAAATCAGGTTATATTTATAAAATTCTTGAGGAAGGCACTTATGAATTGGGCAGTAAGTTGATGGACAACACATCTTCTACCAGGCTCGAAGTAAAGAAGGGTCAAAAGTATTACATCAAATCCATGATCCACTGGGGAATACATACTACCCGCAACTTCAATCTGGAAATGCGTGTGATGCCCGAAGAAACCGGCGAAAAGGAATTTGACCAGGTGATTTGGAATAAGTGATGGAATTGCTTTTGGTACATTAAATGAGTAATGAAATCTTTTCTTAGATGAAATCTTTTGATCTTTTTGATGATAAAGCAATTGTATTTACATAATAATAGAAGAGCCCGGATCGAAAATTGACAGGTACAAATTGCTTTTGGCTTTTTTTTTATTTTTTCACTACGGAATGGTTTTCAAAAATTGATTGATTTATTCTATTTTTGCAGGCCTTAATAAATAATACGGGGTTTACTCTGTATTTTGGGATGTAATAATCCACGGGCCTATAGCTCATCCCGATAGCGATCGGGAGTTAGAGCACCTGACTCTCCCGATAGTTATCGGGACAGGTGGTCACAGGTTCAGGTCCTGTATAAAACTTGAAAAACTTTTGGGCTACCGATAGCTATCGGTACTCAGTTGGTTAGAGCACCTGACTCTCCCGATAGTTATCGGGACAGGGGTCACAGGTTCAGGTCCTGTATAAAACTTGAAAAACTTTTGGGCTACCGATAGC
>JBIQMB010000067.1:0-10039 GCA_044463745.1 Chitinophagaceae bacterium
TTCAGCAATCCGGCTGAAAAAGAAATGGCCTTCGAGGCTATCATAAAAAAATATCAGGAAAAACTTTACTGGCATATCCGTCGTATGGTTGTGGAGCATGAGGATGCCAATGATGTATTGCAAAACATGTTTATCAAGGTATGGCGAAGTCTGGACAATTTCAAAGGCGAAAGTCAACTTTACACCTGGTTATACCGCATCGCTACCAATGAGAGCCTTACATTTATAGCCAAGGAGAAAAAAAAGAAAGCCATTTCCATCGATCAGGAAGATCAGATTTATGCCAATAAACTTAAGAGTGATACCCATTTTGACGCTAATAAACTGGAATGGAAATTACAATTAGCCATTCAGTCGTTGCCCGAAAAGCAAAAACTGGTCTTTAACCTCCGGTATTATGATGAAATGCCTTACGAGGAAATGAGCAAGGTATTAGAAACCAGTGTGGGCGCATTAAAAGCCAATTACCACCATGCAGCCAAAAAGATTGAAGAATTTATACTTAACCATTAAACTTTCGACTTCAATTTCAGTCTGAGCATTGGAAAATGGAAAAAGACCCGAACATATTAGCAGAAATTAGTGAAATAAGCCCGTTGCTGGCCTCCTTGAAAAATAAAAATGTTTTTTCTGTGCCCGACGGTTATTTTGATTCATTGCCTTCCCTGATAACGGATAGGGTGCAAACCTTTTCATTTGATGAAGGGAAAAAGCCTGTAACTCCGCAATTTGCAGTTCCGACAGGATATTTCGAAAGTCTATCAAGTTCGATCCTCTCAAAGATCAAAGAAGAAAGAGATACCGAGGTAGATGAGGCCAATGCCTACCCCGTATTGGCAGGGATAAAAAATAAAGGGGATGCAATGACCGTTCCTACAGGATATTTTGAAAATCTCCCGGGTCAGATTTTGGAAAAAGTACAGAAACCTGCGGCGGTTGCGCCTATCTCAGGTAGTAAAATCGTACCACTTTACCGGAAACCCGTTTTCAGATATGCCATAGCTGCCGCAGTAATCGTTTTGCTTTTGGCAGGCATATTTTTCAGATTTGATGGGGTACAGCAGGCAGATAGTTTTGCTGTTGTCAATAAAAAGACCGTACCGGAAAAAGCAGCATTAAAATATAATTCGGAAAAATCTTTCGAAGAAGGTATTGCCTCCCTGAGTGATGACCAAATCATCGCTTACCTGCAAAACCATGGAAATATTTCAGACAATTTCCAACTCATTTCAAATACAAATGTTTCAAAAATGCCTGACCCACTTGACTACCTTGTGGATGAAAAGGCTCTGGAAAATTATTTAAGGGGAATCTCAAACTAACCGACCCCATAAACGATAAAAACATCATGAAAAAATTACTCTTTACTTTCTTATTATTAACAGCTTGCGTTCATTTAACGATCGCCCAAAGATCGAATGACGAAAAAATTCAGGCTCTTAAAATTGCCTTCATCACCCAGCGACTCAAGCTCACCAGTAGCGAAGCACAAAAGTTTTGGCCGGTTTTTAATCAGTACGACGACGAGATGATTAAATTAATGCATGAGTCGAAAGATGGAGATATTTTAGGCAATGAGGAAAAGATGCTAAAAATCAGGAAAAAGTATAGTAACTCATTCGAAAAAATTATTGGCAAAGAACGAACCAATACGCTATTCGGCTCCGAGCGTGAATTCAGAAATATCTTAATCAAACGCCTTAAAAATCATAAACCCGGTGGCGGACGAAACCGGTGATAATAATTGCAATCTTTTTTCTGTTGATACCTTTTTATGTCATTTTATACTGATTCGGTTTCAGAATCAGCACAACATAATTAACCCTCTCCAAAATCAGCTTCCGCAAAATTTTTGCTGGTTGCAAATTTGCAGAAAAGCATTTCGCATCACTTTTTTAGAAGTTTAGGAAACGGTTTTCAAGACGTGGCAAATCATAAAAGGCTTACAATCCTCGTCCCTTATTACTGCTTTCGTTGAAATTAATTCATGTGCTCCATTCCATACTTATGAAATAGCAGGAGCGAACAACCTGGATATATCAAGTGGCAATATGGGATTAAGGCGCTTGACAATTATTGCGCGCGCCTAATAATAAGAACTTTAATGTTCCGTAATTTTTTCCATTATAGCAGAGAGAACCGAACTTTATAAATGAAATTTTTTATACAAAATCCCATTGTTCATCATAAAGCGAAATTAAACGCCCCAAAACCAGATTTTTCAGCCTAAATCAGGCTCTTCAATCAAAAATCTAAAAAATAAAATAGATTATTTCATTATAAATAAAAAATTCATTTACATTTGTAACTAGGTGTTTTTCATAGGTTAGCAACGGCCAGCTCTTTTTAGGGCAGGCCTTTTTTATTATATCCTAAATTGTATGCGTAGGATACTTGATGTCGTGGTAGAACAAAAAGGTCCATCCCTCTTTTTCACCCTCTTCTTTCCATTGTTGTCTCAGCTCCATTGCCACCTCCGGCTCGTAATCATACTTAGCTTTAAAGCGGGTCTTTATTTGCTGAAACTGTGAGGCCACATCTCCGCCAAAAAATACAACTTCGCCACCATCTTCTATTTTGAAAGCCTGATGATAAGGACTGTGCCCACCTGTATGTATGTAACTGATATAGCCATCAATCCTTCCATTTCCATTTGTAAATTCTACATCCTTCATGTTTTGATAGTCTCCAGGATGGTAAGAGGGCGATTCTTTTAGTCCCAGGTTCCACTCTTCTTCATTAACGTAATAAGTAGCATTTGCAAAAGCCGGTTCATTTTTGTTGGGCATCATCATTCCACCTGAATGGTCCTTGTGCAAATGAGAAAGCAATACTTTGGTAATATCCGACGATTGAAAACCGTGTTGCGCCAATAAATTATGTATTTGCATTTTTCCGTCCTTGCCGGTATGGCCAAGGCCGGTATCCAGCAGCAATAGATCAGAAGAAGTAATAACCAGAAACGGTTGTATCTCTACAAGCAGGCTTCCTCTTGATCTTTGTTTAAGGTCGTCGCTTTCTGTATTAAAAGGAATAAAATCCTTACTCTGATCCACTGTAAAAGCACCTTCACTTAAAGGAATAATCTTCATTTCAAAATTTTTTATTTATTAGGATGAAACCTATCTTAAAATCATTTGGCGGTCTGCATCCAGACGAACCAAAATAAAAAGAAGGATGGTAAAGGTAAGCAAAGATGATCCGCCGTAACTCATTAACGGCAGGGTAATCCCGATAACCGGAGCTAAGCCGATCGTCATTCCTATATTGATCGTTACGTGAAAAAACAAGATGGCTGCCAAACTATATGCATATACACGGCTAAATTTACTCCGCTGCCTTTCGGCTACAAAAACAATCCGGGTTATGAGCATGACATATAACAGTACCACAAGCGCACTGCCCCAGAAACCAAAGTTTTCGCCCACGCTTGTAAAGATAAAATCAGTGTGCTGCTCAGGCACAAAGTCGCCCTGTGTTTGTGTTCCTTTCAAAAATCCTTTGCCCCATAATCCACCGGATCCGATAGCTATTTTGGATTGTTTTACATTATAATTTTCAACCGGCTTTTTCTTCGCCTTTTCTGCCTCAAATTCCTTTCTTTCTTCGGATGACATACTGGCTATCGACGGATCATAATCAACGCCAAAAGTGCTCATAATCCTTTCTACCTGATAAGGGTGCAAAACCTTGGTAAATATATAAGGTACAGCGAATCGCTGAATACCCACACTAACACCCCATAACAAAATAATCAACACCAGTACGCCCTTGTCTTTCTTAATATTTCGGCGTAAAAAGATAGCCGCCAGTATAGCAATAGACGTCAGAATGATGGCCAGGGTGTTTTTTTCGACCAGCACAGTAGCGATGATTAAAATGCCGATAGAAAAACCAACGATAAGGTACACAGTGGGCAAACCTTCGCGATACATGGGAATGACAAGTGAAAAATACACAAGTGCCAGCCCGGTTTCATTTTGAAGAACGCTGAGCACAGCAGGAGCCAATGCTATCGCAGCGGCGATCAATTGGGCTTTGGGTTTTTCAAAATTGGTCTCCGGTCGCGACAGGTATTTGGCCAGTGCCAGGGAGGTAAAAATTTTGCAGGTTTCAACCGGTTGCAGATTAAAAAAGCCCATCGGAATCCAAGACCGGCTTCCATTTATATCTTTACCAATTACAAAGGTTGCCAGTATCAGAAGTATGCCCAGCACATAGCTGATATTTGCCGTTGCCGTAAAAAACTTACTATCTGTGAGTAAGATGAAGATGGCGATGAATCCCGCAATACCCGCAAAAAGAACCTGCTTGGAATAATTTTTTTTCAGGCCATTGAATCCCTGTAAAAAAGTTTCGCCCTCTCTGTATTCTACCGAATAAATACATAGAATGCCAATTGCAACCAAAGAAAGATACAACCATACCATTATCCAGTCTACACCCTTAGATATTTCAATTTGCTCACGCATGGATTCTTAAGTAATTATCAGACGTTTTTATCAGTTAATGTATATTTTAATCTCTCGGGCAGTAAAGCATCCCAGCTCTTATTAAAGACGGATGTGTCTTCGCTATTTGTATCAGTTTGCTCGTTTACAGTTATTTGTTTTTGAACTTCATCCGCTTTGCGAATTGAATCCTCTATTTTTTTCTTCAGTGCTTCCTTCGCTTTGGCTTCCCTTGTTGAATCTCTCTCCCTGATGGCATCCAAAATTCTCCTTGGCATCAGATCCATTTTAGAAATCACTTCCGCCTTGGCCTTTCTTTCAGGTCCTTCAATAGAATCTTTAAGATATTGCTCAATCATCAGGCTCGCGATAGGAGCAGATGAAGTGGATCCGAAGCCTGCATTTTCGCAGATAACGGCAATTGCTATCTGAGGATCTTCGCGCGGCGCAAATGCAGCAAACATGGCATGGTCTCTTTGTTTTACTCCTTTGTAATAATTTTCTACCGTACCGGTTTTACCGCAAACCGTTATTCCCGGCACCTTAGCAGCCGCACCCGTTCCGCGCTCCATTACACCTTGCATACCATCGTGTACGGCATTAAAAACAGAATCAGAAATATCCAATAACCGATGTTTCAATCTGAAAGAATCAAGCATGCCAAATTGATCGCCGCCATCGATAGAGTCAACCATATGTGGTGTGATGTACCAGCCCTTATTGGCGATGTATGCCATCGTATTTGCTATCTGCAATGGGGTCTCTTCTATCTCGCCCTGGCCAATACTTACGGATCGGAAAGTGCAGAAATTCCAGCGCCCCTTTCCATATATTTTGTCATAAAGTTCCGGTGTAGGGAGCAGACCGGATCTTTCGGAAGGCATATCAATGCCCAGCTTCTGGCCCAGACCAAATGAGCGCATATAATGATTCCAAACCCGCAAAGCACTGTCGGCAGACCCAAAATGCGGATTATTAATTGTGCGCTGCATTACGTTTGCAAAATAGGTATTGCACGACCATGTAATAGCTTCCTTGAGTTTAAATACACCGGGATCAAGGCATTTCATCGGACGGCCACAGCCATGAAAGGCTCCATTACAAACAAAGGTTGTGTAGGGTGTTATCACGCCTTCTTGCAAACCTACAAGCGCCTGCATAGTTTTAAAAGTACTACCCGGCATATACGCTCCGTTCACGGCCCGGTTGATCAAAGGATTGCGGGGATCGAGCAATAATTCAGCAAAATGTTTTCGTCTCTCGCTTCCGCTAAGCAGGTTCGGTTTATAGGTAGGGCTGCTCACCATTGCCAAAATACCACCGGTTTTAGGATCGATAGCCACAATAGAGCCAACTTTATTTTGCATCAGATGTTCGCCCAGCATCTGCAATTTTATGTCGAGGGCCAGATGCAGGTTCTGTCCCGAAATGGCCATGGTATCGTACTTCCCATTTTCTAACTGGTCTGTCAGTCGGTTACGGTTATCTCTCTTCCAATATTCGATGCCTCGCTGACCCATCAGAACTTTTTCGTAGGATCGCTCCAGTCCTGTCTTACCGGCATAGTCTCCGGGCAAATACCCCTGCCCTTCTTCTGTTTCTAAAAATGCGGGACTTACCTCCGATAAATATCCGAGTATGTTGCCGGCCGCATCAAATGGGTAATCCCTCACCGGACGCTCCTGAAGATAAAAAGCAGGCACCCATTTGTACATGCTTTCATTTATTTTGGCTACCAGTTCATCCGATAATGAGGATTCAAATACCGACGGCCGATAACTTCTGTTTTTGATGATCCCGGTTATAATTCGTTTATTAAATTCGGCGGTATCGATATTCAGAATGCGGCAAAAATCGGCCGTATCCATATTCATGGCCTTTATCTTGCTGGGCGTTACCATTAAATCATAAATAATGGTGTTCCGAAGTATAGCTCTGCCTTTCCGATCGAAGAGAATACCTCTGTCAGGATAAACCACCTTACGAAAACGGCCCTGCTCATCAGCCAAAACTGAATATTTGGTTTCAATTACCTGAAGACTGAGCAGTCTGACAATAATAATCAAACCCACAGCGAGCACCATCCCGACTATTACATTTTTCCTGGATTGATTAAACTTAGGCATGACTTATTTTATTTGGGGATTGATAAGCAACAAATCACACAAAATTAACCCACTAAGCCTTATTAGCTTTGAATCTTTGCCTCCGACTAAATAATAATTCTGTTAAAAGAACCAATATCAGACTAACAGCAGTGGAAAAGAGGGTTTTAACTACAAAATATACCATTCCTCCGGTTTGTAACGCCTGTAAAAAGAACAATAGTATATGATGTATAAATATTAAAATGGTAAGGTAAGTAAAATAGGATGCAAACCCCATGCTGTGCACAGAGGGTTCATTGTAGTTTAATTCAACATCTTCCTGTGGAACCAGCATTTTAATCAGAAACGGACGAATATATGCTATCAAAACACATGGCGCTGAATGAAGTCCATAGGTTTGGGTAAATGAATCAAGTGCCAGCCCCAGCAGGAATGCGAGTAACAATTGTGTGCGGCGGCCCATCTTAAACGGAAGCCACAAAATAAACAGCATGTATAAGTACGGCGTGACCAAATGATGCAGCGGCGGTATCTGAAACAGCACGAATACCTGTACAAAAATGAACAAGCAAAAACGCAATGCCAACTTGACTAATGTACTCATTTGTTTTTAACTTTCTTCATTAATTCATCTACTTCCTTACGCTGCAAATTTTCGATCAGATAAACGAATTGAAGCGTTTCGAAATTTACGGCCGAATGGACCCTGACGGTAAAAGTGCTGCTGCTCTTATCATTGATGATATCCTTTACGTAACCTATGATCAACCCTTCGGGAAACTTATCAGAGAATCCGCTTGTGATTACGGTATCACCCTGGTTAATCTTGGCCGATTTAGTTATATCTTTTAGCAAAAGAATGTTCCGATCCACGCCGTCCCAAACAACCGTTCCGGTTTCACCACCTTTTTTCAATCTTGCACTTGTATTACTCATACTGTGCAGCAAACTCATCACTATCGAAAAGTTCTTACTTACTTCGATGGTGGTTCCTACCACAGCACTGTTCGGTCCTATTACCCCCATGTCGGCGTGTACTCCCTGATTCATTCCTCTGTGTATCACAATATAATTATTGGGCTGGCTCACCGAATTCCTTACCACTTTGGCATGATTATACAAGAACCTTCGATACCTTACAAGTGAGTCTATACGCATGGTATCCATAACAATGCGCTCAGCCGTATCGGGTATATTAAAGTCTTCGCGAAGTTTATTGTATAATTCTTCATTGGCTTTTACCAGGGAGTCATTGGTTTGCCTCAGGTAAAAATAATATGATACTTTATTAACCTGGCTGCTGATGCTGCCGGATACTTCATGTGCTACTTCCGAATAAACTGCGTTGTGATATTTATTATAACTAAACAGAAGATACAGCGACAACACCATCAGAAATACAAAGAAGAATAATGTAAAATAAACCCGTATAAAAATGAAGATGTTGCGCATGGGCGAGGATCACCTTAAAATTTTCTTTGTTTGAAGTGTCTGATTGAAATCTACAATAAAAACTGCTGACCGGCAAATTAAAATCTTCTCTCACCCGGGGGGCGGTCTTAACTTAACGCATCACAAAGGGATACCGGTCATAATGCTTTAATGCAAGACCCGTACCTCTTACCACACTCTTAAGCGGGTCTTCTGCTATATGCACCGGCAATTTAATTTTTGCTGTCAAACGCTTATCCAGTCCACGAAGCAAAGCACCACCACCGGTGATGTATAACCCACGGCGGTAAATGTCTGAGGCAAGTTCGGGCGGTGTAGTTTCCAGCGCTTTCAGAATTCCTTCTTCGATTTTGAAAATGGATTTATCCAGCGCTTCTGCTATTTCCTGATAGCTGACCATGATCTGCTTGGGAATTCCCGTAACCAGGTCTCTACCGTTTACCGGCATATCTTCCGGCGGATCATCAATGTCTTTCATGGCAGCGCCGATCTGAATTTTGATCTGCTCGGCTGTACGCTCACCAATCAGTAAGCTATGGTAACGACGCAGAGCTTCCATGATATCAGCCGTAAATTCATCACCCGCTACACGTATTGATTGATCACAGACAATACCTGCGAGCGCAATCACCGTTATGCCGGTGGTACCTCCGCCTATATCAATTATCATGTTACCCACCGGCTCTTCTACATCTATCCCGATCCCCAATGCAGCCGCCATTGGCTCGTGCAAGAGATATACTTCTTTTGCTCCTGCCTGCTCTGCACTATCCCGTACAGCCCGCTTTTCCACTTCGGTTATACTACTTGGGATACAAATCATCATACGCCAGCTCGGAGAAAACAGCGGTTTTCGCGTGTGTATTTTCTTAATCATTTCGCGTATCATCAATTCGGCGGCGTTAAAATCGGCGATAACCCCATCCTTTAGCGGGCGCACGGTTCTGATACTTTCATGGGTCTTCTCGTGCATCATCAATGCCTTCTTTCCTACAGCCAAAATGTTCTTAGGATTGTTTCTGTCTAAAGCTACAATGGAAGGTTCGTTGACCACTACCGTATCGTTATGGATAATGAGTGTGTTGGCGGTTCCAAGGTCAATTGCAATTTCTTGCGTGAAAAAATTAAAAAGCCCCATGTTTTAACTAGGTATATTGAAATGATTAATGGTTGCAAAGTTGTAGAAATAAATTGGAATAACAACGAAATGCAGATACTCTAATTTATTAACGGAATAATATATTTTAAAATTATTGTTCAAAACTCTTTTTTTCTCTACTCCAAAAACTCATACCCAATATCCGATCGATAGTAAATCCCATCGAAATGGATCTGGTCAATAACTTCTTTTGATAATTCAAACGATTCACCCAATGCTGATGTAAGTGAAGATACAGCCAGTACGCGACCGCCATTCGTCACTACTTCATCCCCCACCTTTTTGGTACCGGCATGAAAAACAATCACACCGCCATCTTCATCAAGGTGTTTTATTTCCATTGGGTTTTTAAGGTAGTTAAACCGGATGGGTTTCCCCTTATCGTAGTCCAGCGGATAGCCGCCACTTACGGCCATGATAGTCAATGCAACACCGGGGTCAAACTCCGATTCTATTTCATGAAGGCTTCCCCGTTGCATGGCTTCCAGAATTTCTACAAGGTCATTTTTTAGCCGAAGCAGAATAACCTCCGTTTCGGGGTCACCCAGCCTGCAATTGTATTCAATTACAAAAGGTTCCTCATTCACTTTAATCAACCCAAAAAATATGAAACCTCTATAATCAATGCCATCCTGCTGAAGCCCATTGATCGTTGGTATGATGATCCTCTCCTCTACCTTTTTCATAAATGTCTCAGTAGCAAACGGAACCGGACTTATCGCTCCCATTCCTCCTGTATTTAACCCGGTGTCTCTTTCTCCGATTTTTTTATAGTCTTTGGCTTCGGGAAAAAGAACATAATCCCGACCGTCTGTACAAACAAAAACACTCAGCTCAATCCCTTCCAAAAACTGCTCTACCACTACCTT
>JBIQMB010000068.1:0-10032 GCA_044463745.1 Chitinophagaceae bacterium
TTGAGCCAAAGTTACAATAAAAACCATTCTAATACTTTCGATAGCGGTTTATTATTAGTGAAAAAACAAAAAGAAATAGGTATGCCGGAGTTCCGGGAAATTTGGTGGCATTTGCTTGCAGGCTTTCTTTTCAAAGAGGGAATGAAGGAAACATCTCATTTTTTTCTAAATCCGAACTTGTACAACATTTCATAGACAGCTTAGGAGCCATGCATGTAGGCGGTAGAATCATGATAATTGACACAATCGCCGTTTTAAAACTCATTGATAAATATTTTGTGAAATGAAAAACAAAAAAAAAGAATTAGACGTAGATTTTATTGGTGGCCAAGGGAGTCCGCCAACGAAAGAAGAGCAGCGTGCCATTAGCACATTCATTAAACGACTGAAAGAAAACGAGAGACGAAAACCAAAAGAAAACCCGAAAAAAAAGTGGAGCAACCTTCATAACCATACGACATGAACCGCTTATTTGAGTTTGCTGCTCCGCTGGCCGGCGGAATAAAGTCAGCCTTTGTAACGCAATTTAATCTCGGAAATAATCAGGGTGTGGGCTGAAAATTCATTGATCATTCCCGGTATCGATCGGGATGCAGTTCTTCGGTTTTGGATTCGCTATTGAGTTAACGTGCGGGCTGACGAGCATTAGATGCCATCGCAACTTGTCATGCTTTGCAGGAGCAGCAAGCCCAGAGCCGGTGGGTGCAACGTGTGCGAACTCTCAAACGACTTGACTGCCAGCAGAAAAATCTGTAAATTTGACTTGTGGAAAGAATTTATATTGATACTTCTGTTTTTGGGGTACTTTGAACCGGAGTTTGAACTTTGGACAAAAGTGCTGTTTGACAGAATAGCAAAAAGAAAATTTAAGGTTATAGTATCCCCGACTGACGGACATTGAGCTTGAATATGCACCACAACAAGTAAAAGATTTAGCAAATTCACTTTCACGGAAAAACGTTGAGTGGTTAGATATAACAAAAGAAGCAGTTCAACTGGCGGACAAATATATTGAAGAAAAAGTGGTTGGACAGACAAGCCATTCAGATTGTATTCATATTGCTTTGGCTACATTGAACTATGCGAACGTTTTAGTGAGGTGGAACTTTAAACACATTGTAAACCACATACGGATTAGAGGTTACAACGCAGTAAACTTTAAATATGGCCACAAAATACTTGACATTCGTTCACCAAGAGAAATTTTAGAATATGAGTAAGACAAAAGAAATAAAAAAGGACAAGAAATCAATACTCACTGACTTGCGTTCAATAAGAGACAAAATTAGCGAGGAATTGAAAGGAATGACAACTGAACAAATTGTTGAATACCTGAAAAAGAAAAAGACACTGCATCCACCATCGTATTGGCAATAAACGTGATGAACGGCTTCGTATCAACGGAAGTGCTACATTCAACCTCTGTCCTTCGATTAAAGTTCAGTTCTAAAAATCCCGCCCATCGCCAGTAGGCGGCTGGTTGACAGTCATGCACAAGCCACATCACTACATTTGACAAAAAAAATATGTTCATCTTTCTTACCTGAATTTACACCATGGCAAAAGCATCCTGAAAGAAACAAAAAGGTATAAACAATTCTTTGATAGGGTTTCAAGTTTACCAATTTTTCACTCTTTGGACTTGTATGGAAAAGAAAAGGGCTTTCTTTCACGATACTGACTAACTTGCGTTCAGACAACGACCCACAGGCTCCTTAATATTTTCAAAAAATCAGCACTGAATTTAACTACATTCAGAATTTTCCCTACATTTGCAGCCCTTTTAGCATTTTGTGTTTTGGCTAAATTGAAAAAAACTAAAACATATTACCCACATGGCTCCATAAGTGCCCGACCGTTCGGGACGCCGGCAAGGGTGTAAAAATAAAATATAGAACATGCCAAAGGTTAAAACCAACTCCAGCGCCAAGAAGCGCTTTAAAGTAACCGGCACCGGTGAAATCACTTTCCAAAAAGCATTCAAAAGACACATTCTGACAAAAAAATCTACCAAACGCAAACGTCATCTGCGCAAGAAAGGTATTGTCAGCGACGCCAACAGGCCATTTGTAATGCGTCTTCTCAGAATGAAATAAGTACATTAATTAATTAACAACCGAAAGGGATTAAAAATATTACACCATGCCACGTTCAGTTAATTCAGTAGCCAGCCGTGCCAGAAGAAAAAGAGTTTTAAAGAAAGCCAAAGGCTTTTATGGAAAAAGAAAAAACGTTTATACAGTAGCTAAGAACGTTCAGGAAAAAGGAATGACCTACGCCTACATAGGCAGAAAATTAAAGAAACGCGAATACCGCGCACTTTGGATCACCCGTATCAACGCTGCCGTTCGCGAAGAAGGTCTGACCTACAGCGAATTCATCCACAAATTGCGCGATAAGGGAATAGATCTGAATCGTAAAGTTTTGGCCGATATCGCGATGAATGAGCCTGAGAGCTTCAAATCGCTGATTGCTTCTGTAAAATAAATCGCATTTTATATATGATTGGAACCGCTCAAACGAGCGGTTTTTTTGTTGTATAGTGTCTGTTCTGATCAGAAAACAGGTTTTAATTAGTTTCGAGAGCATTAAGATTTCAGGATCAAGTATGGTTTTTGCTTAAAATAAAAGTATGGATAAGATAAGTTACATTTTATTATTTTTTATTTTCTACGCACCCATGATGAATGCACAGTCAGGAAATTCTGACCCGCTCGAAACAATTGCTTCTTTCGGCACCCACATGGCCATTGGCGTTAGTGTCAATACTGCCAACCGATTATTCGTTTCCTTTCCCGGGTCGGATGGTGACGGACATCTGGCAGTTGCCGAGGTGAAAAACGGGAAACTGAGTGCCTATCCGGATGAAGAATGGAATAAGAAGGGTGATTACGATTCACACTTTTTGCGTGTACAGGATTTATATGTGGATGCAGAAGACATGCTCTGGATTCTGGATTCGAAACCGACGGCCAAAGGAAATATTTTCGGAGATGGTAAAGGTGATGCAAGCGGTCAGTTTAAACTTGTAGGAATAAATACCAAAAACAATAAGGTAGAAAAAGTATATCTGGTTGATGACCTTGACAAAGAGAATTCTGCCCTCAATGATGTGCGGGTAGATACTAAAAAACAGATGGCCTACCTGTCTGATCCGGGATTGGCGGCAATTGTGGTTCTCGATTTGAAAACAGGAAAAACGAGAACCTTATTAAGGAAAACCTCTTTTACCCTGGCCGATGAAATAGTACCTACTTACGATGGTAAAGAAATGAAGGATAAGAACGGAAAGCCGTTTTCATCCAATATTAACGGGATAGCACTGACGCACGATTTTAAATATTTCTATTTCAAACCGATTAACAAAAAAGAATTATTCAGGATAGAAACGAAATTCCTCGTAGATACTTCCCTCTCCGCTCAAGAACTGGAATCAAAAGTAGAAACTGCAGGTATGCCGGGTATTACGCATGGCCTGATAGCGGATAAAAGAGGCAATATATATTTGACAACTTCCGAAAATTACAGCATATCCTACCTGACGCCGGAAGGGAAACTTCATACCCTTATTGAAAATAAAGAATTGATTTGGCCCGATTCATTTGGCATAGGTACGGATGGCTACCTCTACTTCAGTTGTGCACAGATACAGCGCCTGCCTCAATGGAATGATGGTGTAGATAAGACCGAATATCCTTACAGGGTTTACAGGGTTCGGCTACCTTAAAACGGTTAACCATTTAGAATATTTCAGGAGGTTTGGATCTGGCACTCCCCTTACATAATCAGGGGGACACGGAGCTCCAGCTCCGTGCTTTCTTAGAACAGAGCTGGAGCTCTGTTCTCCCAGGGAATCGAGCCCAACACAAATTCGTTCTCTAAGCTGACAACTCTTTCAATCATCCCAAACAAAAAAATCCCGGAGGGAGCATCCGCTGAACATAACACAAATCCAATCTTAGCTAACTAACCGCAATCCCTGCGAAATCTCCTTGATCTCTCTTCTCTGCGCTCTGCTTTCTTTCAAGGTCTAATCCACCCGTCCCCACACCAACCTGTTCCCCCCGTCCACATCCCTGCGAAACCTCTGCGATCTCTCTTCACTGCGCTTTCCCCCAAATACCCCTGTGCTGTATCCAGACACCCATTGTATCAAAAGCGGACATAACAAAACTAATTGCACTAATACTTAGCTGATTATCAGCCTCCTACAAATTGGCACACCCATCGCTATCTATTAAGGGAAATTTAGTTTGACCAAACGGATAACATATACACACAACTTCATTTACGATGTTTAAAAACTATATCAAAACAGCCCTTCGAAATATTCAACGCAATAAGACTTTCGCCATTATCAACATTGCAGGTCTTACGGTCGGAATCGCCGCCTTCATTCTTATTTTCAAGGTCGTTCAATTCCAAAACAGTTTTGACAATTTTCATCCCGATCGGCAAAAGATTTATCGGGTGGCATCCGAATTTCAGACCCAGGATGGTATCGATTATTCAGCCGGTATTGGCTTTCCTGTCGCAGAAGGACTGCGGCTTGATTTTCCGGACATAAAACAGGTTGCAGCCATTTACAAAGAGGGTGGCCAGATAACCATCAATAAAAACAGTTCCGACCCGGAAAAGTTTTTGGAGCTGGAAGTATATTATACAGAGCCGTCTTTCTTTTCATTGTTCAATTTTCCCTTTGCTGAAGGAAACGCACAAAACGCTTTTAAGAATCCAAACGGAGCGCTCATGACCAAAGCCACAGCTACGAAATATTTCGGGGGCTGGGAAAATGCCATAGGTAAAACCTTTACTTTTAAAAATAAATACCTGCACACCGTAACCGGAATTCTGGATGACATCCCCGCCAACTCTGATTTTCCGCTGTCAGTAGTGCTACCCATGGAAGCCATGAAACAAACAGAGCTTGCAGAGAACTTCCGCGACTGGGTAAGCACGATGGGCACGCTGAATGTTTATATGCGAATGCCAGACGGTATGTCGGAAGCGCAAATGAATACGCAATTAAAAGCTTTTGCCAAAAAGCACAAACCTGAACAATATTGGACCGATAGCTATGTTTTGCAGCCATTGTCAGAAATACATTTTGACGAACGTTTTGGAAATTATAACGGAAAAACCTTTAGCCATTCACTCATCAATGCACTCAGCCTGATCGGTATTTTTCTTCTCATCATAGCATGCGTCAACTTCATAAATCTGGCTACAGCTCAGGCTGTTAACCGTTCTAAAGAAGTGGGTGTGCGTAAAGTGCTTGGCAGCGGCCGCAAGCAGTTGATTACCCAGTTTTTATCCGAAATAGGAGTGATTGTATTGGCCTCTACCCTGTTGGCAACCCTCACTGCCTGGCTAGTGATGCCAGCGGTAAATCAACTCCTGGAAACAAAGATGATTTTCGATCTGTTTAATCCGGTCTTTATCCTCTTTCTGATTTTAATCTTTCTAATCACAACCCTTCTTTCCGGCATTTACCCTGCCGCCATCATGTCCGGATACAGCCCGATCAAAGCTCTTCGGAATAAAACCCAAACCCGAACAGCTAAGGGTATTTCATTCCGTCGCGGCCTGGTGGTTTTTCAGTTTATCATAGCACAGGTTCTCATCATCGCCATGCTGATCGTGGTGAAGCAATTACACTTTTTCAAAAACAAATCACTTGGATTCGACAAAGCGTCCATCGTGAATGTGAGTGTGCCCACAGACAGTATCGCTCAGGAAAAAACCACTTACCTCCGCAACACCTTGTTGGCCAATCCGCTTATTCAGAGTGTCAGTTTCAGTTTTGGCCCTCCCAGTTCGCCAAGCAACTGGAGCAGCGATTTCAAATTTAATCACTCGCCTAAATCAACCAACTTTCCGACAAATCTGAAATGGGCCGATGAAAATTATTTTAAAACTTTTGATTTGAAAATGATTGCCGGCAGGGTCTTTCATCCCTCTGATACAGTAAGGGAAATGGTGGTGAATGAAACGCTGTTAAAGAAATTGGGAATCACCAATCCGAATGATGCCATTGGTAAAACAATCGACCTTTGGGATGGATTTCATGTTGGCGAAATCGTAGGTGTGGTAAAGGACTTTAACGTTTACTCGCTCCGCGAACCGATGACACCGGTTATCATTACCACCAATAAATCGACTTATAGAACAGCCAGTATCAAAATATTGCCCGGCAAGGAGAAGACTGCTATTGGGTTTATAGAAAAATTGTGGAACGATACGTATCCAAAAGAGGTATTTAATTATAAATTTTTCGACACCACAATAGAAAATTTTTACAAGTCTGAAGACCAACTGGCCCAACTCTACAAGATATTCGCCGCCATTGCTATCTTCATTAGCTGCCTTGGGCTTTATGGCCTTGTATCCTTCATGGCTGTGCAACGCAGAAAAGAGGTTGGTGTGCGTAAAGTATTGGGCGCTTCTGCACTGGATATCATCTACCTGATGTCGAAAGAATCTACGATACTCATCGTAGTTGCATTCTTGATTGCATCTCCGTTGGCATGGTACATTATGCATAACTGGCTTAACGGCTATTCGTATCGCGTAAACATTTCACCCTATATCTTTGTACTGGCGATAGCAGGTTCAATCATTGTAGCGTTATTAACGGTCGGATATCGGGCTATTCAGGCCGCCCGCGCAAACCCGGTCAGAAGCTTGCGCAGCGAATGAACCGTTAAATTCAATGTAAGAAGAAAATATCTTCATCAGACAGAAAATAAACAAAAGAATCGTATTAAACCCAGAATCAAACTAAATGCTTATCAATTACTTTAAAACAGGATGGAGATATATCCGCAAGAGACCTTTCTTTCCGACAGTAAACGTTTTCGGACTAGCTATGGGATTGGCTTTCACGTTTCTCACCGCCGGATTCATCCTGAATGAGTGGCGTGTAAACAAAGACTTGAAAAACATTGATCAACAATATATTATCCAGAGTAAATGGAAAAACCGCGGAGATGGGAATGAGTTTACCACCATCGGCATGTTGCCCAAAGCGCTGTATGAGCACTATCCCACTCTTGTAGCCAATTATTACCGCGTTGATGGTGTAACCTCAACCGTTACCAAAGACAACAACAGCTTCAGGGAAACCATTGCCATCTGCGATACAAGTTTGCTCAAAATGTATGGCTTCAAACTGCTGCACGGAAATCCGGCTACCGCCATGCGCGACCCCTTTACGGTATTGATAACCGAAAAGCAGGCTCTGAAATATTTTGGCAAAACGGATGTAACCGGACAAATGCTGACCATTGAAAACTTTTCGGGCGACAAGCACGATTTTCAAATCAGCGGCGTCATTAAAACGTACAACCGAAACACAGTTACAGGAAGCAATCCCATGCAACCTTACGAATATTTTATTCCTGAAATCAATCATGCCTTTTTCAATCGCAGCATGACCTGGCAGGACACGCACATGCTTGGTTTTATTGAAGCCCAACCCGGCGTAAGCAAGGCACAGATCGAAAAGGCGATGGCACAACTGGTAAAGCAAAATGCACCCCCGGAAACTGCAGCAGCTATGACGCCGTTTTTAGCGCCTCTGAAAAGTTTTTATCTGAAATCGAACAACCGGCTTGCCGAAAAAATGATTTATGCACTTACAGGTATTTCGATTTTTATCCTCTTCATGGCAGTCATCAATTTTATCAACATCAGCATCAGCAGATCAGCGTCCCGCATGCGCGAAATCGGAGTCAGAAAAGTTTTGGGTGGTTTACGCAGACAACTGACTTTTCAATTCCTGACAGAATCGGTGATCATTGTTTTTATTGCGACTGTATCAGCACTGATCATATACAGCCTGGCACGAAATAGTTTTAGTAATCTGTTGGGCAGACAAATACCGGCACTCACCGATTACCCTGTTTGGTTTCTTATCATTCCATTCCTGATTATCCTGGTTGTAGGCATTCTTTCAGGATTGTATCCTGCACTTGTGCTTTCTTCATTCAGGCCGGCGGCTTCGTTAAAGGGGAAGGGATCATCCTACCGCGAAAAAGATTGGCTGAGAAAAGGATTGGTGGCGTTCCAGTTTGGTACCGCCATCACCGTGATTATTGGTGCTGTCATTATTTCAAAACAGGTAAATTTATTCTTGAGTAAAGACCTGGGTTTTAATAAAGAATTTATCCTTACGGCTCAAGCACCACGAAACTGGAGTGCGGAGGGTGTAGAGAAAATGCTGGCTAACCGAAAAAGATTTGAATCCCTGCCCTTTGTAAAAGAGGCCAGCCTGTCGTATGAAATACCCAATGGGAATAATGCAGGAAAAATTTTCATCTATCATCAGGATAGGGAGAAAACAGTGGCTATGCAATATCTTCAGGCAGATGAAAATTTTCCGCAGGTATATGAAATAGGGATGGCAGCCGGCGATTTTTTGCAGGGTGATGGCAAAGATGTCGGCAAAGTGGTGCTAAACGAAACGGCCGTCAAAGCAATGGGAATGAGTAGTGCTGCAGAAGCTGTAGGAAAGATACTCAGGGCCGAAGGAGATACCTCAACCTATCAGATAGCCGGTGTGACCAAAGACTTTCATTTTGGTAGCATGCAAAATAAGATTATGCCCGTATTTTTTGTACATGTCCAGCGTTCGAATATGTACCGTTATTTATCATTTAAACTGGCACCCGGAAATGTAAGTTCATCGGTACAAAAGCTGGAGAGCGAATGGAAAAAAATATTACCCGGAGCACCGTTCGAATTTCGGTTTATGGATGATGTATTGAAAGCCATGTACCAAACAGAAATTCAACTGAAAAAAGCGGCATACACAGCTACAGTACTGGCATTGATTATTGTTTTGCTTGGTGTGATTGGTCTGGTTTCCTTAAGCATTCAGAAACGTACGAAAGAAATCGGAATCAGAAAGGTTTTAGGCTCATCGGTTATTTCAATCATCATGTTATTCATCAAAGATTTTTTCTGGATTTTGTTTGCAGGAGCTGCGGTAGCTATCCCCATATCTTATTACCTCATGCACAACTGGCTGCAAGATTACGAATACCGGATTGGTATCTCGGCTCTACCGTTCCTGATATCAATAGCCGGTGTGGCTGTGATAACGGTCTTGCTCATTGGTTTTCAAACCCTGAGGGCCGCCAGCGTCAACCCTGTAAAATCACTTGCTTCAGAATAGTTTAGGTTTAAAATAAAGATCCCGGCAGCCATAAATGGTGTTTAAGTTTGAAATGAGTCCGGGATCTTTTGTAAAGAGATCACTACTTGTGCTTTTCAATTGATGCTATGGTTTGGCCCTGAATAAATAACCGGTTACAAACCGGCAGTTTTAAGTGATTCAAGTGGCCCAACTTTGTTGGAACACTTGAACCAGAAAAGATGGAACCGATGATGATTCTTTTGGAAAAAGAAAGGCCGCGACTTTTGGAAAGTTTAGCCTAGTTCCGGCTAAGCAGAAAAGAGCATTCAGACTTTCCAAAAGTTTCCGAAAAAAGCCTGAGAGATCCTATATAAGCTTTGAGAAAGCAGCAAGCATTCTTTCGGTTTCTAAGTCATCATTCACCACGAGCCTGAAGGGCTCGAATCCAGGTAACCCGCGGTGAAACGGTGGGAACGACAAAACGCACAACAACAACCCGGAACGGGTTGAACAGAATTTTCAATCCGGTTACAAACCGGCAGATTTAAGTGATTCAAGTGGCCCAACTTTGTTGGAACACTTGAACCAGAAGGACTGATTAGAGAAATGACTCAGTTCTTTCCACAACCCTTGAACGATTTAAACCTCGCCGACTTTTGGAAAGTTTAGCTTGGTTCCGGCTAAGCAGAAAAGAGCATTCATACTTTCCAAAAGTTTCCGGAAAGAGTCGGTGAGATACTTTATAAGCTTTGGGAAAGTAACAGTATGCTTCCGGAGCCTATGTTCCCACCAGCTACGAACCTGAAGGGCTCGAATCCAGATAACCCGAGGTGAAACCGTGGGAACGACAAAACGCACAACAACAACCCGGAACGGGTTGAACAGAATTTTCA
>JBIQMB010000069.1:0-10004 GCA_044463745.1 Chitinophagaceae bacterium
TGTTGGATGCAATTCTCTTTGAACCGGGTACAACATATTTAGACGCATGGGCAATTATATAATAACCAACATTGCGTGTATAACCTGAGATGATATTGACAGCACCTTTGCACACATTGCAGCCACCCGGTGTGTGAATAGAATAATAAGGATCGCTGGCGAGATTCCATTCCAATGCATTCTTACTCCAATTCCGCATCGAGCCAACAATCACATTGCGCACATGCCAGCGAAGATCGCCGCCAAACCCACCAGAGGATGAGGTATATTGCTCGGTAAAATAAATATTTTTCGTCGGATAAGCATCGTGCACCTGCGACAATGCGCTTATATTACCACCATACAGATGAAAGGCCGATCCGTCAATATATTGGCGTGCATCTGCATCATCCAAAACGGTCAATGGATAATCGGGCCGGTCGGCATTGTGATCGTAAATAATAATCTTGGTAGCCAGATTCGCAGACTTAAAAGCAGGACCTAAATGATCGCGGATAAACGCCGCCTGCTCAGTTGCCGTCATCACCATACTCGGATTGTTGCCTCCATGAAGGGGCTCGTTCTGCGGCGTAATCGCATCTATCGTAATGCCTTCCTTCTTCATCTCCTGAATATACTTAACCAGATAGTTTGCATACACGCCATAATATTCCGGCAGTAGGCTGCCACCCACGGAATTCTTATTACTTTTCATCCATACCGGAGCAGTCCAGGGGGACCCTAATATTTTTATGTTCGGATTGATGGCAAGTATCTTTTTCATGACAGGTATCACCTTACTCATGTCCTTTCTTAAACTAAATTGAGTCAGGTCCGGATCAGTTTCACCTGAGGGCATATCATCATAGGTGTAAACCGATTCACTAAGATCAGAAGCGCCGATGCTGAGCCGGAGATAGCTTATCCCAATGGCGTTGCTATCATTGCCGAAAAGTTCATTCAGCAATTCAGATTGAATGGACGGTGTCAACCCATCAATCAGTTGTGCACTGCCATCGGTGAGGGTGAAGCCAAAGCCATCAATGGTCTGGTAGGTTTGCTCCTCATCAACGTTTATATCCGGATATCCGTTTGTAGATGACTTAAAAGGAATGGCATAGGTCTGTCTTTTAAACAACACCGATTGGTCACTTTTAGTCAAATAAAAAGTGATATCATTCTGTACAACCGGCGGCGTGGTACCTCCTTCATCTCCTCCCCCGCCGTCCGATTTATTTTTGTGGCAATCGGTAAAATTTACTGTCAAAAAAGCACATGCAGCCAATAATATAAAATTCCTAAAAAATGATTTTTTCATACTAAGAAGAAGATTAAATAAGTGTTCAGAAAATCAGCGTTGAGATGGAGTGCGGACGGCTTTGAATGGATACGGACTGTCCTTTAAAAGCTAAATTATAATCCAGAACCACATCTCCTTGGTTCATTACCACTACAACTATTTTGCCATTCGGATTACGAAACGCCGTAGTGATGAGATCGGTACGATTGCTTGATGCATTGATGCGCACGGCACCCGGACGAATAAACTTAGAGAAATGCCCGATATAATAATAAGAGTTGGTGTAATACAATTTCTTACCATAAAACGCATGTACCGGAGCAAAGCAAAAATTTTCTACATGATTTGGCCCGCCTCGCTCATCCAATAAAATGTTCCAGTCTGTCCAACCAACTGCGCCGCTGTTAAAATCGTGAATCATCGAGTTTCCGTAAGTTTCACCGAGCGTCCAGTTACCAATCCGACTGCTGTCAAAATTCTCGGGGCAACCTTCAGTGAAAATTAAATTTTTACCAGGAAAAGTTTCATGCACCATCCGCACATTATCGAACTGCATCGGGCCACCGGTCCACGTTTCATACCAGTGAAAGCCAATGCCCCACACATACTTTGCAGCGTCTTTATCATTCAGAATCGTAGAAGCACGGTTGTAAATGAGATCGCGGTTATGATCCCATGCAATCAGGTTTTTGTTTTTCATTCCGTTTTTCCAAAGCGTGGGGCCCAGGTAATTTTTTATGAAGTCACGCTCGTCTTCTGCCGTGTAAACACACGACTCCCATCTCTGTACGGCCATCGGCTCATTCTGCACCGTCAGCCCCCAAATAGGAATGCCTGCTTTTTCGTACGCCTGAATAAATTTCACATAAAAATTGGCCCATGCCTGATAATATTCCGGCAATAATTTTCCACCATGCAGCATATCATTGTTGGTTTTCATCCACGCCGGAGGCGACCAGGGGCTTGCATATAGCGGAATTCGACCCGCCAGAGCCAACACTTTTTTTATAAAAGGAATCCGGTATTGTTCATCATGTTTTACAGAAAAGGTCTTTAAACCCTTGTCCATATCTTCTACATAGGAATAACTGCTGCTCGAAAAATCACAGCTTTGAATATTTGTTCTTGCAAGCGAATATCCGATTCCTTTCGTAGAATCGTAATAAGCTGTTAGCAATTCTTTTTGCAGCTCCGGCGTAAGTCTGTAAAACACCTCAGCAGAAGCGTCCGTAATCGCACCACCAATTCCAAGGAGCGTCTGAAAAGTATGGGTATCATCTAAAAAGATGAACACCTTAATTTCTGCAATAGGTGTTCCTTTGCCAAAATAAACCGGCTGCTCAGCCGACAAACGAAGCGCGGTATTCTCTGCGGTTGTATATCTCTGTATAGGGATGGAATCGCCTGCGCGGTTTACTGCAGTAGCAGTGACGGATACCACTGATGACAGCAGAAAGGCAAACACGGTACATTGTATCTTTTTCATAGATTTTTAAATTTTTATTTTCTTATTGAAACATGCGGATGTAATCCACAATCATTCGTTGCGGAAAAGTGGTTTTGTCATTCGGACTACCGGGCCAGTTGCCTCCAACCGCCACATTAAATATGAAAAAAAACGGGGCATTAAAAGGATAATTCAGACCACCGGCATCTGATTTTTTGAAAGTCAATTCCAAATTATCATCCACAAATACTTTGATCAGATTTTCCTCCCACACCATGGAAAATACATGAAACTCATCTTTAAATGAGCCGGAGGGAAGCATGTAAGAATCACCCTTCGAACCCTGATTTCCTGTAACACCATAATGCATCGTACTATATACTTTGTAAGGTTCATGACCAAGCAACTCCATAATATCTATTTCGCCACAGGCAGGCCACGAAATCGTATTAATATTGCTTCCCAGCATCCACAATGCGGGCCATATCCCTTTTCCTTCCGGCAGCTTCGCACGGATATCCACCCTGCCGTATTGAAAGGTTTTCTTGTTCTGCGTAGTGAGGCGCGCAGAGGTGTAGTTGAATCCGTTAATGGTTTCTTTACGTGCTTCAATGATCAGATTTCCATTGGAAACAAAAACATTCTTAGGACTGTTTGTATAATATTCCAGCTCATTATTTCCCCATCCACCGGCACCATTGCCAATTTCATAATTCCAAAAATCTTTACTCAGTTCATTACCATTAAATTCATCACTCCACACCAGATTCATTCCCGGATAGGTGGTTGGTGTACTATATCCCAGATTGCTTGTAACAAAATTAGATCCGTTCTCGGTGATGATGGTTCCGCTGGCTGAACCGACCGAAATACTTGCATTCTTCGGATTGCTGAGTTCAACTGTAAATTGAAGATTATCTTGCCTGACATCCTGTGGATCACCGGCAATCTGTACTGAGATATCCGCATTAGATTTACCGGGCTCGATGGTTACCGTTCCTGATGCTGCCGCAAAATCCTTCGGCGCCACAGCCGTACCATTTTTGACGGCGTATTCTACAGATACAGGCACGGTCGTTGTCCTGTCGAGCGAAACGGTAAAATGCATCTGCACAGGCGCAGTTAGCCTCTCTTGCGAAGATCCAGAAATTTTGATTGAAGGCTTTACAGGTGGTACATCAGGTGCTCCCTTCTTACTACAGGTAATGGCCGTGGCGGCGAAGAGCAGGCAGCAAAATATCAACCGGAGTTTATTCATTCTTTTTTGGGTTTTTTTAAAATAAAAGAAACCGGCAGCCTCAGGAGTTCTGACCGCCGGTCGCCTGATTTATCTGATATTATTGCGGTATCATTTTCAGATACCATGCATTTCCTGTTTCCGTGCCTTGTGCGCGCAGGTACATGTTATCAGGTGTAATGCTTAATATTTCATATTCTTTAGAAAGTGCGCCATATCCGATAAAAGTATTTTTTCCACTCAACATAATTGATGTTTGGGTAGATGGCGTACTCGCTGGTAGTCCTGATCCGGATGGCACAAAGGAGAAAGAGGATGTGCCGCCCGCATACGGATAACATGCCTCATCACCTGTAGAAGGAATTCCCGGAAGTCCGCCGGCCAGCGCCCCGGTTTTTGTAAATGCGCCATCAGGCGTGTTGGTCGTAAGCGTGAAACCGGATTGCGTTTTGGTGAAAGTAAATGAAGCAGAATAAAAACAATTGCAGCAGTCTGCTTTTTCATTCGGCGCTGCCGACCACCACTCAGGGGTGGTAGATGTAGGACTCCAAGGCCCTACACCGAAATGCCCGGCAACATTTTTTTCCACTTTCCATGTTTTTGAAGAGCCGCCCGTCAGAGCTTCTACCAGCGACGGATTAGCTGTGAAGTTACTCTGCACTGTTACTTCTTTTGTCGTAGTAGTAGCAGTAGCACCCGCACCATAAGCCACCACCGTTATCTGGTAAGTGTTGAGCCCGAGGGTAGTGTATTTCCTGGTAACCTTTTCAGATTTCATTAATTCCAAATTAATACCATCTGATGCATCATAATCTATCATGTAAGCAATCGCATTTTTGCCACTCACAGTGATGGTGACATCGCCTGAGCCGTCACCATTTGGATGGTTGGCATCGGTGCCTGCTATCATGGTTGTAATCGTTACATCAGAGGGCGCGGTCAAAGCACCCATCTTATAATCATGCTTCGTACAATTGCCCATGAAAAGCATGATAAATGTAAATACTGAAATATTTTTTATTAAATTTTTCATTGCAATAATTTTAATTGGTTTGACGGAAATTGTCCACATAAATGATAGCGCCCGGCCCATCTGAATCGTCGTTGAATCTTAATACAAGTTGACCAAACTTTTCATTGGCGGGTATCCCTGAAACAGAGCCGAAATTAAACACCAATTCTTCCCATGAGCCTGATTTTGTTACCGGCATTTTTAAAACAGCAATTCCGTTTCCGATGGATGAACCTGACTCCAGTTCTACGTTCAATTTTTTGCCCACGAGCGCTGGATCCGGATTATACACGAGTACTCTAATCGTTTTACCGTTGCTCATGTCAATAGGATTATCAAGCGGACTGTAAGTACCGCTCCAGCCTTCATTTCCTCTCACAAACTTTCCGACCTTGTCGGAGGTATTCAAACCGGATTTATCGGGATTGGCAACCACTGAAAACTGCTGTCCGCCACCAAATGTTCCGAAAAAATAATTGATAAAAGGCTGATCAAAAGTAATGGGCAACCCAAAAGGATCGAGGGCAGTAACCTGAATGGTTTTCTGTGTGGTAGCTGCCCCTCCACTAAGCGCCACTACTTTTACGTCGTAATTACCGGCGGCTGCATAGGTATGTGAAACTTCACGATCCAGGGCCAGTTCGCTCCCTTTTTCATTTGGCTGATCTCCAAAGTAAACCAGAAAAGATGCGGCATACTGTGCAGTTGCTTTGATGGTAATCTTGCGCATGGATACATTACTCGTCACATTTAATTCTTCAGGGGCTCGATAGGTCACATCCAGCGGATAAGTATTGTTTACTTCTTCACCCGAGAGGCTTACAGAAGTGATCTTAACCGTATATTTCCCTTCCGGATAAAAATGAGTAGCATTTTCACCCGCTTTGATTTTGGCTGTTGCCGATGAACCGGTACCATGTCCGAAATCTATCGTAAATGAGGATGCCCCTTCGGCTGTAGGGCTAATAACCACCTTTCCCGAATTATCATTGCTTATGGTGAATACCTTATCCGGGTTCTTTACCGTTGCCGTTTTTAAAAACGAGGTATCACTGTCTATTCCATCTTTCTGACAACCGGCCAGGAAAAATACCACCGCAAGTAAGAAAGAAAGGGATAAAATCTTTTTCATATTAATTGATTTTAATAGTTAGGATTTTGAACGAGTTTGGTGCCCTGAAGTTCGTTGGCAGGAATGGGGAAGATTTCATTCTTACCGGCCTGAAAGCCTCGGTTGGAAAGCTTTGCAGCAGCATCACCCCATCTGACCAGATCAAAAAACCTGTGCCCTTCGCCGGCCAGTTCAAGTCTTCGTTCTGTTTTAATGGCACTCATCGAAACCGGTACAGAAGGCAGCCCCACCCGGGCTCTTACTGCATCAAGCAAAGCCTGAGCTCTGGTACCCGTAGCTCCAAGGGCTTCGGCCTCCATCAGGTAACAATCTGCAAGGCGAATGATATAATCATCCTGCTGAAAATTTAACTCCACTGCACCACCGCCGGTACGTACGTCAGACATGCGTGGGATAAACTTATTCAGAAAGTATCCCGTATTCATATAACCGGCAATATATTTTGCCTGCCCGTTGGCTTCAAGCGTTTTCAAATCCAAAACAGTAGCTGAAAATCTGGGATCATTTTTTATCAAATCATAAAAATCCTGGGTCCACACATTAAAGCTCCATCCCGATGGGATATCCGGCGCAGCCGGTCCCGTTTTTTGATAACTTCTGGGCCCTACCATCTGATTAACTGTATTGCCTTCATCTGCACTGCTTCCCCAAAATCCCCAATCTGCATTGGACTGATTTGTGTGAATGCATTCAAGGATGGATTCAGCGTTAAACTTGTTTGTAAATACCCACAGGTCAGAGAACTTTGGCAACAGTCTGTTCCCATATTGATTAGGTTGGCCCGGAGTAGCACCGTTTACATTAGCAAGCATGGCAGCAGCCTCCGATTTTTTATTTTCATACAAATAAACCTTACCCAGCAAAGCCTGGCCTGCTACCTTGGTAAGCCGTCCTGCTTCCGTAGCCATATTCAATGTGGCAGGAAGATCAGCGATTGCCTCGGTGAGATCTTTTTCAATCTGTGCATAAACGGCAGCAGGGTCAGCCTGTGTAATATTATAAATATCGGAAGTCTTTAACGGTTCCAGAATTAAAGGAATATTTTTAAACATCCGTACCAGATTAAAATAATACAAAGCACGTAATGCCTTTGCTTCTGCTGTAAATCTGGCCTTTTCGCCGGCGTCCATAGGAGCGTTCGGCAATTTTTGTAATAAAATATTGGCCCGAAAAACTCCCTGATAATGATCGCTCCAAAAGCTTCCCGGAATCGTATTCGGATTGAGTGTATAATTACTGAATCCCTGAATGCCTGCTCCGTCAGTAGCACCTCCGCCCCCGGCATAGTTATCGTCTGAACCGGCATTCATCATGGTGATCATATTTTCGAATCCCCCTGCATTCTTACGAAGCACATCGTACACAGCCACCAGCCCTGTATAAGCCTGATCCCGATTGGCATAATAATTCTCCGTAAGAAAGCTTCCTTTGGGAGTAAGTGTGACAAAATCTTTATTGCAGGATACCGTCATTGCCAGAAAGATCAGTATAACCGCATAATTTATATTTCGTTTCATTTCTAAAAAGTTTAATGATTAAAAGGATAATTGAATACCGCCAATAAATGATCTTGCCTGCGGATACTGGCCTTTGTCTATTCCAAATACGCCACCACCTACTTCCGGATCATAACCGGTGTACTTCGTCAGCGTGGCCAGGTTTTCGCCCGTTACATAAATGCGCGCTCTTTTTATCCCTGCTTTGCTCAGCAAATTTGACGGAAGGGTATATCCTATTTGAAGAATCTTGAGCCTCATGTAGTCTCCATTTTCCAGATAGAAAGAAGACATACGGCTGAAGTTGCCATTTGGATCAGAGTCGGTCAGCCGTGGAAAATCATTAGATGTCCCTTCTCCATGCCAGCGGCTCATTGCCCGGGTAGTATAGTTAGAAGTAAGGATATCCAGTCTTCTTAAACCCTGAAATATTTTATTCCCTGCTGCTCCCTGGGCAAACAACATAAAATCAAACCCTTTATAATCCAGATTAATGGTAAACCCGAATGTATATTTCGGCAAACTGCTACCTAAGAATGTTTTATCCAGATCGCCACTTGATATTGTTCCGTCACCATCCAGATCAGCCCATTTAAAATCGCCGGGACGTGCATTTGGCTGGATTAAGTTCCCATCCTTGTTTTTATAATTCTGAATCTCCTGTTCGTTTTGGAAAATACCGATCGACTTGTAACCAAAAAAGCTGTTATAAGCCTGGCCCACCTGGATACGGGTAACATTGCCCATGGATTGGAAAGAAGCTCCACCGCCAATAAAATTGGTGTCGGCTGCTACATAGGTCACTAAATTTTTCAGGTATGAGCCATTTGCATTTACTGCGAGATTCAAATCTCCGATTTGTGTCCTGTACCCCAGTTCAAGCTCTACACCTGTATTCTTCATATCTGCAACATTATCCCAAGGATTTGACGAAACACCTACGTATCCGGGTATAACAACCGGTCTCAGAATACCTACGGTTTTCTTATTGTACCAATCAAAAGAAACGGTCAGGTTATTCAGCAAAACAGCATCAAATCCTACATCGGCCGACCGGGTCTCTTCCCAGTGCAAGGCCGGATTATCCAAGGTTTCAGGTGCATAGCCGGTGGTGACTGCGCCGGATGTACCGACGGGATAATTATAACCACCCACAACCGTTGAAAGATATCTGAAGTCAGCCATTGCATCATTTCCTACCACACCGTAGCCACCGCGAATTTTAAGCTGCGAAATAATGCTATTGTTGCTCCAGAAATCTTCATTATGAACATTCCAGCCTGCTGAAAAGGAAGGGAAAATACCATACTTTTTATCAGCACCGAATTTGGTAGAACCATCTCTTCTCACAATTCCGGTTAGAAGATATTTTCCTTTGTAGGCATAGTTCAAGCGACTGAACAACGAAGATATTTTATGCTCAACAAAATCGCCTGCATATCCATCGCGGTTAGCCAGCCCCACATCAAAGTTAAACGAAGCGTCTTTGTAATAATTTACGGGCAAATTGTAAAATGTCATCCCCACATTTCCGCCCATATTTTCTACATAAGCACCCTGCCCGATCAGTACTGTAAGATCATGATCTCCGAACGAATTCGTATAAGTGAGTGTATTTTCGATATTCCAGTTAAAGGATCTGTTTTCCCCTTTATTATAGCTGTTCTTATTGGTAGAGACTGTATTACTTAAAAAGTAAAGAGGCGTAAATCCGATATTGCCCCAAAAAGCTTTTTTAACTCCCACGGTGGAACGGAAATTGAAATGTCGTGCCGGAGAGATATCCAGGAATGCATTTCCCACAATATCATCCGACCAGCCGTAGCCGCCCAATCTTGTCTGAATATAGGCCAGCGGGTTGGTCATTTCCTGTCCTACATAAGGCGATATACCATAAGGCCGGCCGGGTGTGGCCATGATCACTCCGGTATTTCCATAAACACCGGCATTGGGTTGCGATCCGATATCATCAACGATTAATGGAGTGATAGGATCCAGATTAATAGCAGAGCTAAGCGGTCCGCCAAATTCGCTGTTTGTATTTCCCAATCCCATACTCTTCTGGTGCGTGTAACCCAGCGTTTGGCCAAATGTGAAATACTTGCCCAGTTTGTGTGTCGAGTTTAACCGTAGATTAATCTTTTCATAATTCGATATCTCGGTGGTTACAATCCCATCCTGTTTTTGCATACCACCCGAAAAATAAAAGGTCGATTTATCGGTTCCTCCGCTCATGCTTACTTCGGCAGAATATCGTTGAGCTGAGTTATTGAAGATAGCCTTTTGCCAATCGGTTCCTTTGCCCAGAGAAGATATATCGGGAAAAATAATTCCATTACCGGCAGCAACAGAACTTTCATTTCTTAATACAGCATATTCAGTGGCATTCAATACCTTCATG
>JBIQMB010000070.1:0-10002 GCA_044463745.1 Chitinophagaceae bacterium
CAGGCAGCCCGTACGGCACTGGCCATGGGGGCAAGTGTAAAAATCTTTGATAACAGCATCTACCGGCTAAAGCGATTGCAAAATAATATTGGCACCCGTATTTGGACCTCTGTTATCGAGCCCGCTATCCTGGCCAAACAATTAAAAACCTGCGATGTAGCGGTAGGAGCTTTGGCGGCCAGCGGCGGGAGAACGCCCTTGGTGGTAACGGAAGAAATGGTAAGCCGCATGCGTCCGGGATCCGTTATTGTGGATGTAAGTATTGACCATGGAGGTTGCTTTGAAACCTCCAGACTGACGACGCAGGATAAGCCGATCTTCAAAAAATTTGACGTTATCCATTACTGCGTGCCTAATATACCCAGCGGGTTTGCACGAACCGCTTCACAGGCTATCAGCAATGTACTGATGCCGCTCCTATTGGATATGTCGGATGACGGCGGATTTGAAAATATGGTTTGGTATAAGATTAATATCCGAAGCGGCATATATCTTTTCAAAGGTTCCCTGACCAGCTTTGCCCTGAGCCAGCGGTTTGACCTGAAATTTACAGACCTGAATTTATTGATCGCGAGCAGGAGGTAATATCATAAAAAGTCTGCGTTATCATCAAAGGCAAATGAGGCTAATGCGCTGCCTTGGTACGGCGTTACATAATTTTCCTTGCGATGTCTCTTTCAAGGAAAAAAAGTAAATCACGATGTTCGCGAGCCACTCTCACCTGAACGGCATTCGACTCGTTTGTTCTTTGCAAAAAACGATAGCATAATGACACCCCTAAATCCGTCGGGAAAAATTCTCCCGCAGATACCGCCGACTTGCGCAGAAGTTATTTTTGCTTCGCAAAAACAACGGAAAAAGCAAGGTCTATGCGATCACGTCGGCGTACCATCGGCGATATCATTCTGAAGGGTTATAATCCATGTATTGCAAAGACAGGCAATTACACCGGCATGTCTGAAAATTTTAGCGATAGGTGTTATTGGTATAGTAAGATCGTCCCTACAGGACAAATAAACACTCCTTAAATCAATTTCTACCAAAAGGTCCTGCCGCTGGCACTTGAGTCGGTTGTTGTTTTACATCGTTAGTACTTGTAGTTGCTGGCTTTGCGTACGCGTTCATTTATTTTCCTATTAATCCTTTTTGTTTTAAAACCCCGAATGGGGTTTAATCCAGATAACCCCTGATGAAATCGGGAGGATAAAAAGCATATTGTAACAACCCCGAAGGGAGTTGAACAAGGGTTTCTCGTTCAACCCTTTTCAGGCCCTTTTCAGGGTTGATGTAAACTTTTATGTGGTTTCCACCGGTTTCGCTGGTGGTTATCAATATTCATGTCCTTGGGACTTGTTTATTTTTTGCAAAAAACGAGAGCAGCATAATGACACCTCTAAATCGGCCGGGAAAAGTTCTCCCGCAGATACCGCAGATCTGCGCAGAGGTTATTTTTGCTTCGCAAAACAACGGAAAAAGCAAGGTCTATGCAATCACGTCGGCGTACCATCGGCGATATCTGTCTGAAGGGTTTTAATCCATGTATTGCAAGACAGGCAAATTACACTGGCATGTCTGAATATTTAAGTGCCAAACCGTTATCTTCAAACCATCGGTTAAAACCGACAGCAAAAGACTAAGTGTCTCATAATTTTCCTCGCAATGGACGCTGCGTAATCCAGATTTATCACCACCCTATTCCATAATCCTCTCCATGATTGCTTGAGCCACCCCAGAGCGATCCGTGCTTCCAGTCGAAATAAATAGCGTTGAGCGGGCCGGAGGTACGGGGGTTAAAATTGAGTCGGTATCCCATTTTACGCAGTTCTTTTCTTATCCAGTCTGGCGTATCACTGTTTACTAGCAAGGAGCCCGGTTTGGGCTTACGATCGCTAACCTTTGTACCGCCCAATGAAAGCCATAACTGATCCGTGTTTACGTTGGGCGCTTCCACCGCTTCCTGTACGGTCATATCAAACTCTACCATATTGAGAAAACACTGCAATGAATTTTGCTCCTGTGTATCACCTCCCTGCACCGCCCATGACAAATAAGGTTTGCCTTCTTTTAATGCCAGAGAAGGGGTCAGCGTTACGCGAGGTCTTTTGCCGGGAGCCACTACATTAAATGGATTGTAAGTGGAGTCCAAAACAAAACTTTGAAGTCGCTGGCTGAGGCCAATACCCGTGCGGCCGGCAATAACCGCCGGTATCCAACCACCACTTGGCGTTACGGAAACCACCCAGCCATCTTTGTCAGCCGCTTCAATGGTGGTTGTGCCGCGCCATAATCTATCTAAATATTCTGCATCTAAAGATTTATTATCAAAAGCCATATCCCAATTCTTTAATTGATTTTGAAACGGGTTGGTTCGGCCTTCAAAAGGATAAGGATCGCCCGGGCCGGGATTGGGAACGTTCTTTTCAGGGTCAATTAATAATGACCTCTTCTTTGCATATTCTTTTGAGAGCAGCCCCGCCATCGGCTGCTCGCCGGAGAAGGATGGATCGCCATAGTAAAAGTCGCGATCGGCAAAAGTCAGTTGCATAGCCTGGGTAACCGTATTGATGTACCTGGCAGAATTAAAGCCCATGCTTTTCAAATCAAAATTCTCAAGGATGTTCAAAGCCTGAAGCATCATGGGGCCTTGTGTCCACTGTTGTAATTTATAGACCTCAATTCCTTTGTAGCTTGTCATTACAGGTTCTTCAATTTTCACCTTCCAGTTTGACAGATCTTCCCTGGTTATCAAGCCGCCCTGTTCCTGTGTTCCCCTCACCAATTCGGCTGCGATGTCGCCTTTGTAAAAACGATCGTAAGCGGCGTAGATCGCTTCCTTGCGCGTCTTTCCTTTTTTAAGCGCCGACTGTTCTGCATCCACCATTTTTTGTAAAGTAGCAAGCAAATCCTTTTGAACAAAAATTTCTCCTGCCTCAGGTGCTTCGTGCGCTTCGCCGGGATGTGTCAGAAAGGTTGCTTTAGAGTAAGGCCATTCTTTAATGCGTTTTTTTTCTCTCTCAATACTCATGGCAGTTTGTGCTTCCATCGGATATCCGGCAGCCATTTGCATAGCCGGTTCCAGCACATCTTTTAAACTCATGGTTCCGTATTCTGCCAGCATCACACACAGTCCACCCGGCGTGCCCGGTGTAACGGCTGCCAGTGGGCCAAACTCGGGCGGAAAATCATATCCTTTACTTTTAAAAAACTCAGGCGTAGCCCCCGTAGGAGCAACACCCAATGCATTGATAGCGATCACCTTCCTGGTTTTGGGATTGTAAATTAGTGCCTGTGTTTCGCCACCCCAACTCAGCACATCCCACATGGTACAGCCCGCCGCCAGCATGGCACAGGCGGCATCTATGGCATTACCTCCTTTTGCAAAAATCATTGCCCCGGCGGTAGCGGACAAAGGTTTTCCGGTAATGGCCATCCAATTTTTTCCATGCAAAGGTGGCTTCTGTGTTTGTTGAGCACTCGCAGAAATGGTGAAGAAAGAAAGGAGAATAAGAAAGGAGAAGGATTTCATTTGAAGCAGGTTTAGTGCATAAAATTACTGCAAAATCGTACCAATAGCAGACCGCTTATAAAACAAATTTGCTTGCAGGGATTAAAAAACTTTTTTTATAGAGATCAATTATTACCCAATAATCAACTTTTTATAAACTCATTGAACGAGGGCTTAATCGAAAACTTAAACTATTTATGCGTTGACTAAACAATGCACCATATAACAATCGTATTTATGTGAGCGACTGGGCAGTTCCTTTAAATTTATTGGTTTCATTAACGCTGCCCGCATAAATTTGTTGGTCGTAAGTCGCAATACAAAAAACTATAAGTATGCAAAAAATATCAAGGCAAATTTTTAATGAACTAACATGGTTGCTCCTTTCTTTTGGGGTGACACTTTTAATTTCGTTCGCTCTTTTCGGCAGCAAGCTTTTAAGCAATTCCATTGACATCCATTTGCGAGATACTTACTTTGTAATTGATCCAGCCCCTATTGTGTTATCAGCCTTCTTCCTGACAACTTTTCTCGTTTATTTCATGAAAGAATTTCGTAAATCATTTCACCGGACTCTACCAAGCTGGATGCTAATAGTAAGTGGCTTGGCGCTTGTACTTTCATTGACATTTTTAATTAAAATATTCTCAGGAATTCATATGAATGGCGGTTGGACATTATACCCACCCTTATCTGCATTAGGTTCGGATAAAATGCCAGTGTTGCCACAAGAACCAACAACAGGATATCTTGCAAATCTTCTTGTCTGGTTACAAGTAATAGTTTTAATCTTGTGGGTGTATGCAACTTTTCGGTGGGGAAAACAGAGGCCTATATAAAAGTGCGCCAGAATATTTTATAGCATATGCAGCTTAAATTTGTAGAACCGATTACCGGCAAATTCGCAAGCCAACATCCATTGGTTTTGTAAAATCATCAGGATAATTTTTCATCTTTTGTTAAAAACAAACCACCTTTGCAAATCACGGTACCATCAAAAAAACCTCAAACCTTTGAAACAGATGATAAAATCGAAGTTCAGACCTGCTGTCATTCCGGCTTTTTGGATATTGCTAAGCATCCTAATTTTATTAACCGTTGGAGTGCTGTATTATATATTCAGCCGCTTTAATATTGTTCAAAAAAACGAAACTCAAATAAGAGACATTGTAAGCTTGGGAGCAATATTTGGTTTTATTTTATGGGGCTTTCTATGGTTGAAATCTGTTGCGTCAATAGTCTTAATTAACAAGGAACGGAGGATCATTACTTTTACAAATTATTTTACGAAATCCCGGCAGACTTATTCATTCAACGACCTTGATGGATATTTACAAACGGTTGATATTAATCATAAAACCGGAACTAAAAATAAAGTCATTTGTTTATTAAAAAATAAGGTGATTATCAGAAAAATATCGGGTTCTTTTTATTCCAATATGGAAGAACTACAAGACGGATTAAATTCATTAGATGACCTTGGGTTTGAAAAGTTTGGGTTTGTACAAAAGATGAAAATATTTTTTAGACAACCCATTTTAAAATGAGCTTGCGGATTTATCTGGTGGCAACTTCATAGGAAAGCTGAAGTGATAAATTATATACGGAGCATTTTTTGCCCTGCAGATTAGCGCAAGGAACTCCGCTTTCGGGGAGAATTTTTGATCCCCCAGATTTCCCAGATAAGTCCAGAAAAAAGCCGACGAATGCCATTGAGACATGCGGAAGGTCTTTTTCAGCCTGATACGAAAGTTATGAAAGCAAAAGCACTTACTTTGTGAACTGAAGACTTTTGTGTATTCGAAAAAATGGAATTAAACGGACTTCATCCAGATCTTTTGCTCAATTTTAAAAACCAATACAATGCCATCAAAAAACTTAAATAGAATTCAAAAGCACGAGAAGGTATTAAATAAGTTCACAGAAGGGTTAAATCAATTGGAGGAGGTATTGCGTAATATGGAAAGCCTTCAGCCTGGTTTTAAAGCACTGATGGATTACTATGGCAGCGAAGCCTGGAATGAAGATGTGGCCATAAGCGAAAAACCCGGTTTTATAAATGTCCCTTGCGGCGTTTTGAGTCAGGACACGGTTTATGATCTCTACCAGAAACAGAGAAAACTGCATTTTGAAAGTATCCGGTTGGCTCTGAATTATTTAGAGTAAAATTATAGTGAAAAAACTTTCACTATTTCCGCTCGGCGGCAATTAGAAGAGAAGACGGTGAATAGTGGGTTGTGATTAAACCTTTTTGATTTTATGAAGTATAACTAAGTAAACCTATAAAAAATGAAATCATTTCACCATTTAATTTTCTTATGTATAGCTATATCAGGGTTTTCAAGTTGCACAAAAGATGGAAAGAATGCATCGCCTGCCAAAAAAAGCTATACGAAAAACACCATTCAATATAAACAGGTTAATGGAGTAGCACCAAATTTACTTAGTCTTGATGTATATCATTTTCGTGAGGCAACACAACAAAAACCCGTTGTTATTTATGTTCATGGAGGAGGCTTTGCTTTGGGTGACAAAGCATATAAAATGAGTAGCAAATTAGATTTGTTTTCTTCTTTGGACTATATTTTTGTAAGCATAAATTACCGATTAAGTCCCGGAGTATACAGTACCGACCCTAACCGAATAATGTATCCAACTCATCACAACGACGTGGCAGATGCTATCAAATGGGTTTATGACAGTATAGGAAACTACGGGGGCAATAATCAAAAAATAGCACTATTAGGTCATAGTGCCGGTGCGCAATTGATCGCTTTAACAGCGACAAGCCATCTATTCTTACTGTCAAGAGGTATAAACCTGAACCAGATAAAAGGTGTTGCCTGCATTGATACAGAAGGCTATGATGTTGCTTCACTTTGCAATGAAGGTAACCAGATTTATCTCAATGCTTTTGGCCAGGCCAATACTTTTTGGATTGAAGCCTCGCCGATTAATAATTTGGTTAATGGCACCGGTTACCCTAAGTTTTTTATTGCAAAACGAGGTGCTCCTTCCAGAATTACCTACTCAAATGCTTTCATTTCAAAGCTTAAGAGCGTAGGGGTTAGCGTAAGAGAAGTTACTGCAAATCAGTATGATCACGAAGAAATAAATGACGCCATTGGGGCAAGAGGTGAAACCATCATTACACAGCCATTAAAAGATTTCTTTGTTGAATGCTTTCAATAAAATTTTAGTCAGCAAATTATACTTCGGAGGTATCCGGAACACCCTTCTACTAACTTATCTGCATGCCGTAAATCTAAAGAGTCCATCCGTTTCCATGACCGGGTTTTTTCACCTTGGAAAAGATGCCGTAAATTGCGAGGATAAATATTGCTGAATCCGTGTTTTGGAAAAGCGCAAGACTACTATAACCTTGTAACTGCAAATAAAACCTCTATAATGAAAAAACTATTGTTGACCGCTCTTTCTCTTTTCATGATATTTCAAATGACCTTGTCAGCCCAATCGCGCCTGGATTCTATTTTCCCCGTTCGTGGTTTGAGTATTGAAGCACCTTATCCCCATGTGGTGGATTCTTTTGTAACCTTTATCGATAAGGAGTTAGCACCCAGAAAAATTAATACGCTGATCCTTAGGGTTGATTTTAATTACAAGTTTCAAAGTCATCCTGAATTGGTTGACTCGGTGGCTCTTACCAGGGATGATGCAAAAAAGATTGTGGCTGTTTGTAAAAAGAATAACATCCGCATTGTTCCCCAAATCAACTTACTGGGGCACCAGTCGTGGGCTACACACTTAGGAAAACTATTGCAGGTTTACCCACAGTTTGACGAAACGCCGCATGTAATGATTCCTGAGAAATATGAGTGGCCAAATCCTGATGGACTTTACTGCAAAAGTTATTGCCCGCTTCATCCGGATGTGCACAAAGTTGTCTTTGATCTGGTAGATGAAATTTGTGATGTGTTTGAAGCAGATGGATTTCATGCAGGGATGGATGAGGTTTTTTACATAGGAGATGACCTTTGCCCGAGGTGTCAGGGTAGAGATAAGGCTGAACTTTACGCCGGAGAAGTGCGAAAAATAAGGGACCATCTGGCACAGAAAAACAGGCAACTAATGATATGGGGTGATAGATTGCTTGAAGGAAAGACAACAGGTTTGGGTATGTGGGAGGCCAGCTATAACAATACACATCGCGCCATTGATATGATTCCGAGGGATGTATTTATTTGCGACTGGCATTATGAACGACCGGATAAAACGGCTGTAATATTTGCCAATAAAGGATTGCAGATAGCTACTTCACCATGGAGAAATGCTGAAATTACTTCGCAGCAGGTGGCAGATATGGCTCAGTTTAGAAAGGATGCTACGCCACAGGTCAGAAACAATTATGCCGGTATCATACAAACAACATGGTCGCCCGCTTCAGCATATATGAATGAAGCTTACCGGGCAAAAAAAGACAAGAACTTTAAAGGGATGGGTCAGTGGTCTTCCTTTGAAGAAATGGTGAGGAAGATGAATGAAATTGCCGGCAAACCTTAAGCAGATATTACCGGCAATCAGAGAGAGGAGGACATGATTTTAAGAGAGTCGCCTGTTATTTCTTGCATTCGTTTTGGAGATATTCGGGTTACTTAGGAAATTTAAGATCTTTAAGCACTTCAATATTGTACCCATAAATTCTTAATTTCTTAAATCCCGTTTCATCCTGCACCGTTACAATGTATGTCGGCTCTCCTTTAGAGGCCACAACTTCTAATTCGGCACAGTTGACAATTTTGTGGTCATAGTAAGCCTGCCTTACCAATTTTCTCAGGTCTTTGGGCATATGCCATTCATCATATGATTTGATTGAAGCGATCCACCGTCCTTTCTTGTCGTAATAAACCCTGTAGTGAACATCCTCGCTAAGAAATGAAGCGTAAGGGCCGGAAGAGGTTTGAAACCATTTGTTATTTACCGGATGGTAATCCTTGTTCAGGTTTTTAAGAGCCCGAGCGTTGACAAATACAGTATTGTCCGTTTTTGTGTTGTCCATTAATGATCGATCTTTTAACGACATTGGGGATTTACTTGTTTGCACCATGGCCATGTTGTCGTTTTGCTGCGCGATGGTGCGCGTTGTGTTTGCCAGTAGGAAAAAGATTCCGATAAAACCGGCATAAAAAATCTGTTTCATGTTTGATAAGTTTTTAAATTTGAAGGAATGTTATTGAAGCCTTTACTTTATTGTCGGAAAAGAAATATTTTGGGAAACATTCTTCATAAAAAAAATGAGTGTCTCAATCGTTAACTTTTTCACAATGAAAACAGTCGCCTTTAATATTATAATTCCATATATAAAAATTATTGTAATTTGGCTCTAAAGAATGGGCTTATATGGAAAATATAGGTACATCTATGAATGATGATAATGAGATTATTCGGATCATCAAAACAAATAATCCCTCAAGAAGACAGGCAGAAAATCTTTTGTTCAGCCAGTATTCTTACTTTATAAAAGAGGGAATGGCTCGTTATTCTTTAAATCAGGAGGACGCTTTTTCTGCTTATTCTGATACCATTTTGCAGTCGATAGAAAATATCTCCGAATCTCTATTTGAGGAGCGTGCTTCACTCAAAACCTATATCTACCGGATTTTTCATAACAAATGTGTTGACCTTGTCAGAAAAAACACGACCAATAAGCGAAGTGTTTATCAGACCGAACAGATTTCGGATATGATGAACAAGATAGGCGATAGAGCGAAAAACATCGTACAGCAAATGATAGAGAAGAATGATGCGGCGGTATTGAAACAGAGGATCAGCGAATTGGGTGATTTGTGTCAGAAGCTATTGACTTTTTTTGCTGATGGGTACACAGATAGAGAGATAGCAAAGCTTATGGATTACAAGGGGCCGGAAGTAGTGAAAACGAGTAGGCTGCGATGTTTAAATCGCTTGCGCGAATTGTACAAAACAAAAAAACAATGAATGAAAAACCTGGAGTACATAGAAGATTTCTTTAACGGAGAGCCTTCAGCGGAAGAAAAATTTGCTTTTGAAAACCGAATTCTGAGTGACGCTCAATTTGCTGAAGATGTATCTTTTTATATTTCTGCAAAGGCTGTTTTAAAAGAAAAAGCAGATGAAGAAAAAAGAGAAGAATTCAGAAAATTATACGAAAACCAGCGCGTAATATCCATAAAAAGAAGACCGGTGGCTGTGTGGAAGTACCTGGCGGCGGCTGCAATTGTCCTCGTGGTTTCGTTTACGGTCTGGTTCAGTATATTCCGCACTACGCCGCACCACTTGGCTGAAAATTATATTGACAAGAACTTTCAGACTCTTGGTGTAACAATGGGCAACCGTAATGAAAAGCAGGATGCGATCCAGTTGTATAATACAGGAGACCTGAATGGGGCTTTTCGTTCCTTCGCTCAACTTCATGAAAAAGACCCGGATGATCCGGAGGTTTTAAAGTATGCCGGCATTAGCGCACTTCGATCGCGTAACTATGACAAGGCAATTGAATA
>JBIQMB010000071.1:0-9976 GCA_044463745.1 Chitinophagaceae bacterium
GGCAAACGTAGGCTTCAACCTGAGTAACGACAAGCATCAGTTTCTTAGAAAAGAAGGTTATTGGACCTTTAACCAGCCCTTTGATCCATCATCGTTAAATAAAAATCAGGCTCAGTACCGGAATATCGTTTTTGATAATACCCTGGAATTTAATAAAAGCTTCGGATCTCATAATATTTCTGCTGTAGCAGGAACCAGCTATCAGACCTCAACCTACGAACAGGTATGGGGTACGAAAAATGACGTACTTACTACACAATCCGGATACTTTACCGAATTGGATGCGGCGCTCACCAATCCCAAAACAGGAAGTTACTCAGACCTTGAAAAACTTTTCTCTGTTTTCGGTCGGGCTAATTACAGTTATGATGATAAGTACCTGCTCAGCCTGACGATCAGGCGCGATGAATCATCAAAATTCAATCCTGCTTTTCGGGTGGGTTACTTTCCATCCGTTGCAGCGGGCTGGAGAATTAGCCGTGAAAGTTTCTTCCATTCAGACTGGATAAACGATCTTAAAATCCGGGCCAATTATGGCATTCTGGGTACATCAAATATTGGCGTTTGGGATTGGGTACCCTTCATCACCGTTTTTCCGCAAGCGATCTTTGGTGTAGATCAAAATGTAGTAACCGGAATGACCCAGATCAAACTGGCAAACTCGGATCTGAAATGGGAAAAGATGGCACAATTCAATGCCGGGTTCGATGCGGTTCTTTTAAATAACCGGCTTACCATATCGGCAGATTATTTCAGAAAGGAAACAAGGGATGTATTGACTCCCATGCAAATTTTGATGGTAACAGGAAACAACGGAGGAAATCCTGTTGTAAATGCAGCAACACTCCAAAACACGGGTGTGGAGCTAACCGTAGACTGGAGAGGCCGTACGGGTAACCTTGGATATAATATTAATGTAAACGCTTCTTACCTTAAAAACAAGATCATCGAACTGGGGTATGGGAGAAAAGAATTCACGCAGTGGGATACGAAATCTGTCGTAGGTCAACCCATTGGTGAATGGTACCTGATTAAAACGGCCGGGATTTTCAAGACCGAAGAGGAAGTACAGGCACACAAGAACTCCAAAGGAGACGTGATTCAGCCGAACGCAAGACCGGGTGATATCAGGTATATCGATTACAACGACGATGGAGTGATTACAGATGCAGACAGGCAATATGCCGGGTCAACCATTCCAAAATACCAGCTTGGAATGAACTGGGGACTTGACTGGAAAGGCTTCGATCTTCAGATACTGTTTTCCGGTTCCTTTGGCTATGAAGCTTTTAACGGACCGCGCAGCGGATACGACCGATATGACGACAATTCTAATTACAGAGCAAACTACGATCCGTGGACTCCTGAAAATCCAAATGCAAAAGATCCTCGTCCCATTTACCAGGATTCAAGAAATGCCAGAGGGGATCAGGACAGGTGGCTCGAAAACGGCAGCTACCTCCGGATAAAGCAAATGGCTCTTGGTTATAGCATTCCAAAATCAGTACTGGGCAGCAATATCAATAATGTAAGAGTTTACATCAATGCACAAAACCTGATCACCTTTACCGGGTACACCGGGTTGGATCCTGAATTCCTGAACTCCAATATCTGGGACAGAAGCTACGACCCTGCATCCTTTCCAAATCCACGTGGCCTGACTGTTGGTGCTCAATTAAGTTTCTAATATCAAAACAAAACACAATGAAAAAGTTACTATATATCGTTTCTGCCACCTTGTTGTTCAGCGCATGTAAAGTTGATGTCGAAAATCCGAACACCATCACAGCCGCTACTTTCTGGAAAACAGAAAAAGATGCCGAGCATGGCGTAAATGCGATTTACAATATGTTTTATAAACCTGGCACGTACAGCCGCTGGCTGTGGTTCAGGTTCGATCTCACATCGGATGAAGGGTTCAGTCAGAGCCCCTGGGCCGAGCTAAAGGAGTGGACGCGTTTTCAGTACAATAATTATAACTTCTGGGAAGGAAATGCATGGACCTACCGTGATTTTTATGAAGCCATCTTCAGAGCCAATCAGGCGCTACATTATATTCCTGACATTGAATTTGCTGACACCCAAAAGAAAACCCAGCTCATGGGCCAGGCCTATTTCTTACGCGGATTATATTTTTATAATCTGGCACTGCTCTGGGGAAGCGAAAATAAAAGCCTGCCCATTGTTCTCGAACTTTCTACTCCAGGTATGCAGCCGGATGGCCATACGGGTACAGAAGTTTACGAACAAGCCATCAAGGATTTCACCGAAGCACAGAAAGCACTACCCACCCAATGGGATAACGGTAATAAAGGGCGTGCAACCAAAGGAGCAGCCCTGGCCTTTAGAGCCAAAGCCAACATGCAGCTTCATAAATGGGATGAAGCAAAGACCGATCTGGAATGGTTTGTAACAGGCGAAGGCAAGGACATGTATGGACTGACGGATAATTACTTTGATAATTTCAATAAAGACAGAGAAAACAATATCGAATCTGTTTTCGAGATTCAATATTCTGATGTTCATAAAGCACCCGCGGGAGATGGAGATTTTGATGTGGACCCGAATCTTGGACTGAACAGAGGACAGTTTTTTGCTCCTCCGGGAATCGGCTGGACGGATGGCGAACTACGCCCCTGGCTTGTAACAGAATTTAAAAAAGAAAAAGACCTCAGCGGTGGGTTTGATATCAGATTGCGCTATACTGCATTTTACGAAGGAATGGAAAACGATTTTCCGAACAATAGCCGCATATACCGATTTACGAGTGATGCGGGATTATGGTCGCAACAAAACTGGAAGGGAAGGATTTTCTTTAGAAAGTATGGAACTGATTATTATCGCGATTTTGATGACTATCACAACCCAACCAATGTAAGGCTGATCAGGTATGCAGATGTATTGCTGATGTATGCCGAGTGCCTTGCACAAACTTCCGGATCGCTCGCCACTGCAGTAGCGCAGGTTGATAGGGTAAGAGCAAGGGTAAATATGCCGGCGCTTGCTGTAAATCACGCTTCGGCAACAACAGATAAAAACGTTTTCCTGAAAAGACTGCAAACTGAACGAATGCTGGAGTTGGCTACAGAAGGACACAGATGGGCCGATATAAAAAGATGGGGACTTCTGGATAACGAAAGTGGACTCGATGAACTAAAAGCAAGAGACCCGGATTTCAATAATTTTGTAATCGGAAAACATAGCCGTTTGCCTATCCCGTCAGATGAAAAAGCAAACAACCCTAATATTGAGCAAAATCCAAATTATTAGTGGCAACGATCAGAACTATTATTTCAGGCGCATTTTGTTTTTTTCTGCTAACGTGCTTCGGTCAAAGTCCTGAAACTACAGACAACCCGAGTGATGCGATTTATTTTGGTGATCCTTTCGTAATGCTCCATGGTGACACATATTATGCATACGGCACCAGAGCTGCCGATGGCATAGAGGTATATACATCTAAGGATCTGAAGGTATGGCAGAAACAAAAAGACCTTGCGCTGCACAAAAGCGACTCATGGGGCGATCGTTGGTTTTGGGCTCCGGAAGTATATTACATTGCAGACAAGAAAAAGTTCTTTATGTATTATTCGGCCGACGAGCATATTTGTGTAGCCACATCAGACAGTCCGACAGGGCCATTTCGCCAAAACGAAAAACGCCCGATGCTGGAAGGTGAGAAAGCCATTGACAATACGCTTTTTGTGGACGATGATGGCCGTGCATATTTGTACTTCGATCGATTTAACGATGGACTGAATATTTGGGTTGCAGAGCTGGAAAAAGACTTCATAACGATTAAAAAAGAAACATTAAAACCTTGCATTCATGTGTCTCAAAAATGGGAAGAAGTGTGGCCCAGGGTAAATGAAGGCCCTTTTGTGATAAAACATCAGGGGCGATATTATATGACCTACTCTGCCAATAGTTACGAAAGCCCATATTATGGTATCGGCGTTGCCATTGCTGATTCTCCGGTAGGGCCGTGGATGAAGTACGAAAAAAATCCTATTTTGCAAAAACCGGGCGGGTTGGTTGGTACAGGACATAGTGCGTTCTTTCATGATAAGGAAGGGAATCTAAAAATATCGTTTCATGCACATAACAGCAAAAACAGTATTCATCCGCGCATTATGTATATTTCTGATGCAGGTTTTAGCAATGATCCGATTCCGGTGTTGTCTATATCCGAAAAAAACATCATCAAGCCAAAGGTTATAAAAGAAAATTAGTGAGACAAGGAATATGGAAACCAGTGTTTGATCAGGCTACCAGGAGGCATCTGTACAAAAGACACATTGATAACATCTGAGGAATGAATGAGAAAATAGATCAATCGATAATGAAAGCTTTTTGAGTTCTTTGGCACACATTGATATAATGACATAATTTTTGATGAATTAATCTCATGAACATGAAAAAAACGATTTCACTTTTTGTTGTACTTTTTTTATTCGTATCGGCTCATACCAATGCGCAGGGCAATAGCTGGAAGATGGTCGAAGGAAAAATCGCAACCCCCTGGGCTACGGAGGTAAATCCTACTGCCCCGCTTCCCGAATATCCTCGTCCACAACTGGTGAGGAAAAACTGGCAAAACCTGAACGGTCTTTGGGATTATGCTATCATTCCGGGAAAGCTGAACGGTATGCCTTCAAATTACGATGGAGAAATTTTGGTGCCCTATCCTGTGGAGTCTGCACTTTCGGGCGTAGGCAAAATGGTGGGCAAGGAAAATACCCTTTGGTATAAGAAAGAAATTACGATGGATAAAGATATCCGAGGCAAGAAAGTGCTCCTGCATTTTGGTGCGGTAGATTGGCAAACCGATGTGTATGTAAACGGAAAAAAAGTAGGTTCGCATGAAGGCGGATTTGATCCTTTTTCTTTTGACATAACTTCTTTTCTGAAAAAAGGTAACAAACAGGAAATTGTTGTGGGTGTATGGGACCCAACGAACGAAGGCCCACAACCCAATGGTAAGCAGGTCGTCAATCCGCACGGCATCTGGTACACACCTGTTACCGGCATCTGGCAAACGGTTTGGCTCGAAGGCATAAACAACACTTATATCGAATCAACACGCCACACGGTAGATTTTGATAATCGTGCACTGGACGTGGAGGCAGATATCGCAGGCATTATCGCAGGCGATGAATTGTATGTGGCTGCTTTAAAGAATGGGAATATTGCTGCAGAAGCAACTGTAAAGGCAGGTGAAAAAGCCCGGTTGTCCATTGCCAATCCGGAAACATGGTCGCCCGACAAGCCAACTCTTTACGACCTGAAATTTCAGGTGAAGAGAAAAGGAAAAGTCATCGACGAAGCATCATCTTATTTCGCTTTTAGAAAGATTTCGATGCAGAAAGACAAGGAGGGTATTCAACGAATGATGCTCAATAACGAATTCGTATTTCAGTATGGCCCGCTGGATCAGGGGTGGTGGCCCGATGGCCTATACACAGCTCCTACAGATGAAGCACTGAAGTTCGATATTCAGAAAACGAAGGATATGGGCTTCAACATGATTCGTAAGCACATCAAAGTAGAGCCGGCCCGCTGGTATTATCATTGCGACCAATTGGGCTTACTTGTTTGGCAAGATATGCCAAGTGGCGACCTTGGCGGAAATCATTGGGATATGCGCCCGGGAATCATCACCGCCGGCAACCACGATAAAATTCGTACACCTGAGTCTGAAGCAATCTATCGTAAAGAATGGAAGGCCATCATGGACGCCCTGTACAATTTTCCATCCATCGTAGTATGGGTTCCATTCAATGAGGCATGGGGACAATTTAAAACAGTGGAGATCACCGAATGGACCGAAAAGCACGATCCCACGCGCCTGGTAAACAGCGCCAGCGGCGGTAACTTTTTCCCGACCGGCCACATTCTCGACATTCATAATTACCCCGATGCCATGATGCCGCGTCCTGATCTTTTCGGGGATAAACAAATACTGGTATTGGGCGAATACGGTGGCCTGGGCCTGCCGGTGGAAGGCCATACCTGGCAGGATAAGGATAACTGGGGCTATCAGAGTTTTAAGAATGTGGATGAACTGAAAAATCGCTACAAAGGACTTGTGACATCACTTAACAAACTAATCCCACTCGGATTATCCGCAGCGGTTTATACACAAACTACCGACGTGGAAATAGAAACCAATGGTCTGATGACTTATGATAGAAAAGTGGTAAAAATGCCTGAAAAGGAGTTAAAGGAAGTAAACGATCAATTGTATCGGCACAAAATAAAATAAGTTTAGTTTGTATCTCTCATGTACCTAACGCCGGATGATTTATCCGGCGTTTTTGATTTGATCTTCTTTGAGTGATTGCATGTGCATCCTTCTAGGCCTTATGGTAGCAATGAATGAGTAAGAGCTGTATTAGTCCTGTAGGGACGGCCTTTTAATTGTTGTGGTTTATGAGGTCGTCCCGCTGGAGATTTGAGATATCGTGGATAAATTTCGATAGAGGTGACATGAAATTAATTCGCATGGATATTTTCTTTATGAATTAAAAAATCATGCATTACCGTTTCATAATCCGGCTGCATTCCTGTGATTTTATTGGATTCAGGTGACCCGACTTCGTTGGAACACTTGAACCAGAAAGGGATGCAATCTTTTGTCTTGTAGTGCCAACGGCGTTATTTTTTAGTAACGAAAAGGCACAGGTCGGGAGACCTGCGCCAGTACGCGTAGCAACCCTTTAGCTCTCAAACATGAGTGAAATGCCGAAAAAAAAAAATGCGAAAGATAATCCGATCCTCAAGCCCTTACTGCAATTTTTCCTTTAATCCTTTCTGCTGATCCAAAAACTCGCTCGGCGTCATGCCAAACTGCTTTTGGAAATTGCGACCAAAATGGGTCTGTGAACTAAAGCCGACCATGTAGGCGACTTCATATATTCTATAATGACCCTCACCGAGCAGCCCGGCAGCTTTTTTCAGGCGCGACACATTAATTAATTCATTGGGTGTAAGATCAGAAATGGCTTCTATCTTTCTATACAATGTAGGTCTGCTCATGTGTAACTTCTGAGCCAGAAGCTCAACCCCGAGTTCAGGATTCATCATATTCTCTTCAATGATAGAATGAATATTTTCCAGAAAAAGCTGCTCAGCTTTATTGTAGGCCATTGAATTAATATGTACGGCCGGTGAACGCGCAAAATGTTCGCGCATCTTATTCCGGTTGCAAAGCAAACTCTGTATCTGTGCATGTAGATGAGCCGGTGAAAAAGGCTTTTCAATATACGCATCTGCCCCATCTTCAAGCCCCCTGATCTTTGATTGCAAAGTATTTTTTGCCGTCAGCATAATTATCGGAATGTGGCTATGCTCTACATCCGACTTTACCGCTTTGCAAAGTTCATAACCATCCATATACGGCATCATAATGTCTGTAACAATAAGATGCACAATATGTTCCTTCAATAATTCCAGGACAACCTTCCCGTTGGTAGCCTTAAGCGGAAGATAGTCTTCGCTCAAATCATCAATCAAAAACTCGAGAATATCCTCGTGGTCATCTGCAACAACCACAACAGGTTTGGCTCTTTCTTCATTTTTACTCATGGTAGCATTGTTTTAGAGGTAAGGTCAGGATGAAAACATTATAGCCATTCTTCGAAACTTCAAATTTAAGCCCTCCGTTCAGAAGCGCAGCCAATGATTGGGACAAGGCCAGCCCGATTCCCGTGCCCTGCTTGTACACCTCCTTTTTTACACGATAAAATGGCTCGAATATCTTCTTCCTCAAGTGCTCCGGCACTGGCAATCCATCATTGGTAAACAATATACGAAAATTTGAAGCATCGTCTGCAACCCTTTGCATCTCCACCTTCACAAACGACTCGCAGTATTTGGTTGCGTTATCCATCAAGTTCACAATTATTTTTACCAATGCTTCTTCATCCAGCTCCGCTTCAATCTTCGCTGCCATATCCAGTTCAAACGTGATACCTTTTTGCTGATGAATGGATTGAAATACGCGGTAATTTTCTGACAGAATTTCATTCACATTTATATTCTTGAAGGAAGGTATGAAACTCCCGGTTTCTATTTTTCTAAAGTCGAGCAGTTGCCCTGAAAGGGTTATGAGCCTATTGGTACTTTTCTCTATCAGCTTCAGATTTTTCGCCACGTCAGGACCGGAATGGTTACTCATCATCACTTTTTCCAGCGGCGCCTTGATCATGGTTAATGGTGTTCTGATTTCATGCACAATCTGGGTAAAAAAATCAATCTTGGCCTGATACAAACTTTTTTCGCGCTGGTATTTCAGATAATCGAGCCGGCGGCGGTTTCTGTCTTTTACTCTTTTATCATAACCTCTCACAATGAAAAAGATGATGAGCAAACCCAGAAGCAGATAACTCAAATAAGCCGGCATACTTGCCCAAAGCGGCGGCAGCACAGAGATGCTAAGCTTTCTTTCTTTCCCAATAAAATCTCCGGTAGCATTAACCACGTTAACCCTGAAGGTGTAATTACCAGGCGAAAGATCTGTGAAGTAAACCTTGCGATTGGTTTGTAAGTGATTCCACTCTTTATCAAGCCCTTCCATTTTATAGTCATACTCCGTCATGGTGGGCGCCACAAAACTTAAGGCAGCAAAATCAATGCTGAAGGTTGATTGTTTATAATTGAGTGTAATTTTTTCTGTAAACGACACAGCCGAATCCAGAGGGGAATCTTTTGTTCCGATTTGCACTTCGCGGTTATTAATTTGTAAGCCCGTGATGTACACCGGTGCCTTGCCCCGCGTTTCCATGTACTTTGCAGGATCAAATCTGATCATACCTTTTACGCTTCCAAAATACAGCAAACCATTATCGTCTTTAAATGACGAATTATAATTAAACTGGTTGCTGAGCAATCCGTTTGCTTTCGTAAGCACACGCACTTCGCCCGACGGGGTAAACCGTACCATGCCCTTGGTAGTGGAAATCCACAAAACACCCTGATCATCCTCTAGCATTGACAGAATCAGATTTGAAGGAAAACCATTGGCTGTGGTGTAATTTGTAAAGCTTTTGAAATCCTTGTTTAACCTTGACAATCCTCCCTCGGTTGCCACCCAGATACTCTTCTTGCTATCCTCAAATATCCGATTAATCCTGTTGCTTCGTAAACTCCGGGATTCATTGGCAGCGAAGGTCATGCTGCCCGTTTCACCTGTATGCTGATTATAATAATACAAACCATCGCGCCAGGTTCCGGCCCAGATAACGCCGTTGCTGTCTTCAAATAAAGTGGTGAAAAATATATAACCCGGAAAATAATTCATCAGCAAAAATTCTTTCTTCTTTTGATCAAATTCATATAATCCACGGCCTGTAGCCAGCAGGATGTTTCCATCTTTCTTTTTAATGATATTCAGAATGAAATTATTTCCCAAACTACCCTTCTTATCACTTGCATCAAAATGTTTGAAAACCCGGCCGGTTCTGACGTCCATCAAATCAAGGCCATGCTCAAAAGTGCCGATCCATAATGTATCGCCCGACGCCAGCAATCCGTGAATATTACTGTGAGAAATAGAACCTTTCTCAGCCGAAGGGCTGAAATGTGCAAAACTCTTTTTAAAAGGATCATACCTTGTAAGGCCGTGATCTTCCGTTCCTATCCAGATTTTTCCATACTTATCTTTTGTGATTTCTCTGACTGCATAACCCTTAATTGAACCCGGATTATCGGTGGGATAAAACTTTTCAAAAAAAGTATTTCTTTCTGAAAAATAATTCAGTCCGCCAAAATAAGTGCCAGCCCAGATGGAGCCTTCGGCATCCTTAAGTAAGGTGTAAACTGCATTGTCCGAAAGCGACCAGGGATCATCTTTTACCTTGGTTATATATTCGTATTTATCGTTCGAGAGGTCGTACTGAATAATCCCCGACTCGCTGGCAAACCAAAATAAAGAGCCTTGCTTATTTAATATATCCCGTATAAAAATGGTTTCATG
>JBIQMB010000072.1:0-9962 GCA_044463745.1 Chitinophagaceae bacterium
ACGCCCGCTGAAAAGGTATTCATTCATAGAAATTTTCTTTTCTACAAACTCGTTGGTCACATCAAACTCATCATTAATTTCTCCAAAAATCTGTTCCAGCAAATCCTCCATGGTCACGATGCCGGAGGTTCCGCCAAATTCATCTATGACCCATGCTATGCTCTTTCTGTCTTTTGAAAACTTATTAATCAGATCCGTTGCATTCATGCTTTCGGGCACTACCGGAATAGGATATAAAATGGATTGAATGTCTTTTGGATTCTTAAATAAATCTAACTGATGCACATATCCGGTGATGTTATCAATCGTTTCCTGATACACAATGAGCTTGCTCAGTTTGGTTTGCCCAAAAACCCTCGCCAGTTCATCAATAGAGATTTTATCCTTCACACCAATTATTTCCCTACGGGGTACCATACAGGCTTTTACCTTGGTTTCAGTTAGTGAAAGAATGTTTTCAAATATCTCATTGCTCTTATCTGTGTTATCGCCGTACTCATTCGAATTGAGCTGCTGAATAAATACTTCGATATCAGGCTTGGAAAAGGCCTTGATGTTTGCACTCAGTTTTACATTAAGAATGTATTCCAAAATCCATTCACTAAGCGAAGACAATTTAGACGCAAGCCATTGGAAGGGAGCGAAAAGCCCGGTTATGAGTACCGTAATAAAATTATTGCCCAATAATGCGGTAGATCGACTATGGAAGATCGCTCTGAAAATAAACTCTACAATCAATAAGGAAGCTGAGCTGGCAAAGATGGCGCACAAAAGCTGAAGGTAAATATTTTCAATATTCCAGTAAGTCCACACGGTTCCCAGAGCTTCCCACCATAGATAGCCATATACCACCAACAAAAGATTAAAAACAATGATGGATGTGGCAACAAAACGGGCCGGCGTATGAAAATTCTCCGACCATACCTTGCCACTGTAACGACCCTGCTTTTTCTTTAATTCGATCGATAAACGGCTGGCAGAAAAGTATGCCGCTTCTACTCCGCTGACAAAAGAAATGATCAGCAATACCACCAATAAAATAATTATAAGGCTAAGTGGGGTCATATAATTAGTTTTGAATCGGCAATGAAACTACGTACTTTCCAAGAAATCTCCTACTATTTTATCCGCCTCTCTGCATGCCTCTTCCAAATTATCATTAACCACGATGTATTCAAAGTTTTTCCTAAAGGTCATTTCATAAGACGACTTGTCTAATCTGGCCTGCAGGCTTTCAGCCGTTTCCGATCCCCTGCTTTGCAACCTCTTTTTCAAAGCTTCGATAGATGGTGCCTGAATAAAGATGGCAATTGTATTTACCGGGTACTGCTGCAAAACATGAATAGCTCCATGTACATCAATATCCAAAACCGGCACCTTGCCAATTGACCAGAGGCGATCCATTTCAGACTTGAGTGTGCCATAATACCTGCCTTCATATACCATTTCCCATTCCAAAAATTTCTTTTCCTGAATTTTTTTCTCAAATTCTGACGACTGTATAAAATAATAATCAACCCCGTCCTTTTCATCTGCACGTGGCGGGCGGGTGGTGGCTGAAATGGAAAAAGCCAGCGTGGGGAAGGTTTTAAGAAGGTGCTTCACAATGCTGGTTTTGCCCGACCCTGAGGGAGCCGTAATAATGATGATCTTATTAAATTTCTTTTCTTCTTTATTTGCCATCCGTTTCCGATTAAATTCTTTCTATCTGAGCTCCCAGGTTTCTGAGGCGTTTATCTATGTATTGATAGCCGCGGTCTATCTGTTCTATATTCTGTATCACACTCCTCCCCTCTGCGCTCAGAGCCGCTATCAACAATGCCACTCCGGCACGAATATCAGGGCTGCTCATGGTAATACCGCGCAAAGGAAATCTTCTTTCAAGCCCTACAACCACAGCGCGGTGCGGATCGCACAGTACAATGCGGGCTCCCATCTCTATCACTTTATCTACAAAAAACAGTCTGCTTTCAAACATTTTCTGATGTATCAAAACGCTACCACGAGCCTGGGTGGCTACCACCAAAATCACACTTAGCAGATCGGGCGTAAGACCCGGCCAGGGATGATCGCTGATGGTAAGCATGGAGCTGTCGAGAAAGCTTGAAATTTCGTAAATGTCCTGAGCAGGAATGAAAATGTCATCACCTAAAAACTGCATGGTGATTCCTAAACGCCGGAATGTTTCGGGAATTACGCCCAGATGGCTGATGCCTGCATTTTTGATTGTGATCTCACTTTGGGTCATGGCAGCAAGGCCAATGAATGACCCTACCTCTATCATGTCAGGCAAAATGGTATGCGAGGTGCCCCCTAACCTATCTACTCCTTCTACGATCAGCATATTGCTGCCGATGCCGCTAATCTTCGCTCCCATGTTATTGAGCATGCGGCACAGTTGCTGAATATAAGGCTCACACGCTGCGTTGTAGATGGTGGTATGCCCGGTTGCTTTTACCGCCGCCATCAAAATATTGGCCGTGCCGGTTACGCTGGGCTCCTCCAGGGTCATGTATGAACCCTTTAATCCCTTTGTATGGAGGTGAAAAAAATATTCATCATTATCAAAGTCTGATTCAACACCCAGGTTCCTGAACCCGTTAATATGGGTATCTAATCTTCTCCGGCCTATTTTATCACCGCCGGGCTTGGGTATATATGCATGATGAAACCTGCCCAACAGCGGCCCTGCAAGCATTACGCTTCCTCTTAGCCTCCCCGTCTTTTGCCTGAAAGTATCTGAAGTAAGGTACTCCGGGTTGATGTCGTCTGCCCTGAAAGTAAAGGTTCCTTCTGCTTTTTTTTCAACCTTGACGCCGATATCTTTTAATAAATCTATCTGAAGATTAACATCAATAATATCAGGAACGTTATGGAGGGTAACTTCTTCATCGGTGAGCAACACGGCAGATATAACCTGCAGAGCCTCGTTTTTGGCACCTTGTGGTTGTACACTACCCTTTAACTTTTTACCACCAATAACTTCAAAACTACCCATTGATAAAGTGACGGCCTTTCAACAACTACTCGTAGTTCAAAGGCCCATTGGTTATACAATAAATTGATTAATATTTCTTTCTCCCGTACTTTCTTCCGTTACGGTTGTTGCTGCGGCCACCTCTTGAATGACTTTTTCTTGATTTACCGATATTGCTCACAAAATCTTCGCGGCTGCTCGTAGCACGGTGCTTGATAAATGGTCTGGTATCAAATTCAAGCTCACCATCGGTTAATGCAGAAAGTTCGCTTTGGATATTATCATCATGAACCAGCTCTTTGTGCCAGGTGCTATAGGTGAGTTTCATGTAATAGGCGATGGCATTGGCCAAACCTTGTTTCTTCTCCTCATCTTCTTCGTGCATTGCCTTTTCGATCAGAGATTCAATGTTTTTGCCAAGATGATGATACTTAGGTGTTTGATGCGGATAGGCCATTGGAGACGGTTTTTCGTTGTACAATTCCTTGTCCGGCTTTGGATACGGGCTATCTACATCCAGGTTAAATTCACTGATAATATGCAGGTGATCCCACAACTTGTGTCTGTAATCTTCTACCTGCTTAATCTGCGGATTTAAGAAGCTCATTAATTCGATGACAGTGTGTGCGTTTCTCGTACGCTTTTCCCTGTCTTCTATTGTAAGAATATAATCAACCATTTTCTGAATATGTCTGCCATATTCACGCATAATAAGGTACTCTCTGGTTGTATTATACTCCATTAAGTCAAAGTTTTTCATGTGCAAAAGTATTATTTATTGTATAAAAAAAGGACTTACCGGGCAGTGGGACAATTATAATTAATCAGATTAAATGAAATCCCTGCCTCTATAAACATATATTGATCCTTCTGTTTGCTAAAACCTCTTTGTCTGCCTTCGATTCCGATCGGAACTGTTGTGAGTTCATACGACCTGTCTTGCAGTTTACCGGCAACATTTCCATGCCCGCCCGGAAATTTTTCAATCCCTACATAGGTTGTACTCACATCATCCAGGTAATCGGTGGTCGTAAACCTATAACCCAATTCTGCCGAAATATTGATGCGGTCAGACAATGCATATTTTACGCCAAAGCTCAGCGGAAAACAAACAGCCGTGCTGCCATAGGCTTTCCGGTTTTCATAAAATGTTTGCCCTTCTGTATTCAACGGTCTGAGGTAATATTTTTTACCCTCCAGAAAAGCATACGGATTATAACTGAAAATACCAATACCAACCGAAGCATAGGGCGTAAACGCATAATTGGGATCCGTAGGTATAAATCGGAAAAAATTAAAATCGCCCTGAATGGCTAATTCAAAGATGTTGCTGTTAAAACTCAGGTTTCTTAATTGCTCAAATTCCGTTTTATTATAACGATCGCTATAGCCCACTTGTGCAAAATGCCCTGAGATTCTTGCGGCCACATAATCGTTGAATTGCTTTCTGAAAAAAGCCCCGATTACAGGCTTAAACCTGTTCATACGCATCTGATTATTCAGATCACCAAAATAATGAGCTACCCCTATCGTTACACCATACTCGGCGTCAAGCGCGTACTCATATTGTCTGGGCTGACTCCAGGAAACAGTATAATAAAATACAGTTACTGCTAACAGAATTAAATATTTCTTCATCCGATAAATAAGTAAATGTAAATGTAAGGGCGTAGCAATACAAAATTTATGGGGGATAAAAGTAACAATTAATTTCTTTTATCCAATCCCCAGGACAGTTTATTTCTTAAAGTTTGCAAAAAGTTGCTTTCATTGAGCCTTAACAAATTGATATGAAAGGTCTCTTTTCTCACTGCCACCTGGGTTTCGATGGGTGTAATTTCTCTTCGGCTGTCAAGTGTACACTGAAATCCGTTCGTTCGTCCCTCCACCTCAAAAGAGATGACCGAAGTATCCGGAACCACCACCGGTCTTACGTTCAGGTTATGTGGAGACACCGGCGTGATGACAAAACTCCTTGAATCCGGAAAAAGGATCGGCCCGTTGCAACTGAGTGAGTAACCTGTTGACCCGGTAGGCGTAGAAACAATCAGCCCATCCGCCCAATAAGTATTTAAAAACTCTCCATTTAAATAAGTGTGAATTTTAATCATCGGAGAGGCATCCTTCTTATGAATGGCAAATTCATTCAAGCCAAAAGCTGTGCCGTCAAAGAGTGGAATATTGGCGTCTAAATGAACAAGTGTACGCTTATCCAATACAAATGTCCGCTGCAAAAGCGACTTGATAGCCGAATGAATTTCGTCTTTCCCAATCGTAGCTAAAAAACCCAGCCGGCCATAATTGATACCCATCACCGGTATTTCCTTATTTCCTACAAAAGTAATGGCATCCAGTAATGAGCCATCGCCTCCCAGACTAATCATATAATCAACATCCTCCAGTTCTTCAGATTTGTTAAATGTAGAAAATTTGCTTCTGACCGTAAGGGAACTGTAAAACATATTAAAGAAATCCTGAAATATAACCGCCTCAATATTATACCGCTCAAACTCGCTTAGCAACATTTTCATCCCCTCCAACTGGTCTGAATCCAATCCCCGGCTATATATGGCTATCCGCATTTGTGGTCCGTTTATAAAGCGCAAAAATAGCACAATCGCCAATAGTGTTCAATTAATAGCGTTGACAGTGCAAATTTGATTTTCGTTTTTCTCACTCTTCCGCATAGATTCATCACTATCCTCAATTGCTTTACATCAAACACCGCTATTTCTTACCTTTGCAAAAATTGGAGGCAGAATGGTTTACCTTACACGTATAGAACATTTTAATGCTGCACACAGATTGTACAATCCCGCGTGGACCAAAGAAAAAAATGAGGCGGTATTCAGAGGATGTGCCAATGAAAACTGGCACGGGCACAACTATGAATTGTGGGTAACCATAAAAGGTCATCCAAATCCTGAGACCGGTTTTTCAATGGATGCCCGCATCCTTAGCCAGATGATCAAGAAACTGGTGATTGATAAAGTAGATCATAAAAACCTGAATCTTGAAGTGGATTTCATGAAGGATAAAATGACCACCGCCGAAAATTTTGCTATCGGTATCTGGAACGAATTAGCCCCCCAACTTCCAAAAGGGATTTCGCTCCACCGGATTAAACTATTTGAAACACCACGGATTTTTGTGGAATATTACGGAGATCAATCATAAGACCCAAATCAATCATGACACCAAATAAAGTATCAGTTTTCAGACGCGAACACTTTTGTGCAGCCCACCGCCTTCATAATGACAAGTGGGACGAAGAAACGAATTATCAGGTTTTTGGAAAATGCAATAACCCCAATTACCATGGGCATAATTATGTGGTAGAAGTGAAGTTGACCGGCATTCCTGATCCTGATACCGGGTTTGTGGCCGACCTGAAAAAAGTTGGTGAAATAATCCGCGAGAAAGTCAAAAACAGGTTTGATCACAAAAATCTGAATCTGGATGTGGAAGATTTTAAACACCTGAACCCTACCGTAGAGAACATCGCGATTGTGATCTACAATCTATTGAGAGATGAGATTACATCAGAAAATGAATTACAGGTAAGGGTGTACGAAACAGAAAAAAACTTTGCTGAATATCCGGCATAAAACAATGAAAATGGAAGATAAATTAACAAAAGAAAGGGAACTCAGGGAGACGAAAGATTATAATCAGGACGCTGCCCGCGTATTGATTAACAACAACAACAAAATCAATTACCTGCGTACCGAGGAGTACCATGAAGATACGACCATCGCACTTGAAAAAAACTATGCAGAAATAATAAACCTGCTTGGCGAAGACATACACCGCGAGGGACTTCAAAAAACACCCTTGCGTGTAGCCAAGTGGATGCAATATGCCATGCAGGGCTATGATAAGGATGCCGTAAAAATATTAACCTCGGCAAAATTTCATGAGCCGGTAAGCGAAATGATCATTGTAAAAAACATTGAACTATACTCGCTTTGCGAACACCACATGCTGCCATTTTTTGGCAAGGCACACATCGCCTACATCCCCAACGGCTGGATCACCGGTTTAAGCAAGATTGCACGGGTTGTGGATGTTTTCGCACGCAGGCTACAAGTACAGGAAAGGCTCACGCATCAGATACTCATGGCTATACACGAAGCGCTGGATCCACTAGGCGTAGCTGTGGTGATAGAAGCCGAACACCTGTGCATGATGATGCGCGGCATCCAAAAACAAAACTCGGTGACCACCACCTCCGCCTTCATCGGCGAATTTGAAAAACAGAGTACCCGAAATGAATTCATAAACCTCATTCAATCTGATCTAATTAAAAGAAGATAAAATATGGCACATGCTTATGTATTTCCCGGTCAGGGAGCCCAGTTTACCGGTATGGGTAAAAACCTATATGACACAAACGAAAAGGCCAAAGAGCTTTTTGAACAGGCCAATGAAATTCTGGGATTTCGTATTTCAGATATCATGTTTGAAGGCACTGCCGAAGAGCTGGCTCAGACAAAGGTGACCCAACCTGCCGTATTTTTACATTCAGTTGCTACCTTTAAAACCCTGGCTGAATCGAAGCCCGAAATGGTTGCGGGGCATTCGCTGGGCGAATTTTCGTCGCTGGTAGCCAATGAGGTGCTGAAATTTGAGGATGCGCTCAGCTTGGTAAAAATAAGAGCCATGGCTATGCAAAAGGCCTGCGAAATAAACCCTTCTACAATGGCCGCTATTCTGGGGCTGGATGATAAAACCGTGGAAGAAATATGTGCGGGAATTGAGAGCACGGTCGTTGCCGCCAATTACAATTGTCCGGGGCAGATCGTTATATCCGGAACCAAAGAAGGGGTGGACGAAGCCTGTACAAAGCTAAAGGAAGCCGGAGCCAAACGCGCCCTTCCTCTTCAGGTGGGCGGAGCCTTTCATTCACCAATGATGCAGCCCGCAAAAGATGAATTGGAAGCTGCTATCAACAACACTCCTTTTCATAAAGGCATTTGTCCGGTTTATCAGAATGTAACGGCTTTGCCCGAAACGGATCCGGATGTCATTAAGGCCAATCTAATAACTCAATTAACCGCGCCTGTTAGATGGACACAATGTGTACAAAAAATGATTGAGGATGGAGCTACCCGGTTTACAGAATGTGGTCCGGGCAAAGTGTTACAGGGACTTATATTGAAGATTGACAGAAATGTGCAGGTAGAAGGTTTGGGATAGAATAAGTGATTTCATCTTTGTTGGGTTTGGATCTCTCTTTTGTTTTATAGCATGCCGATATAGAAATGAGTAGGTGTCTTGTGTCAGTTTTTTTAAGAATATAAAACCCTTAGACTACGCCTGCCTAAAAAAATTCTATCTTTCCTGCAAAGAAATCTTTTATGAAAAAACTTGCTGCTATCCTGCTTGCCGGTGTTTGCTTGTTACAAACCTCATGTGGCCAGAGAATGGACTCTATCAGTAACGAAACCGTTAATGACACACAATTACCGCTGCCTGATCAAAAAAGCTCTGAGCCGGAAAAGATTGGATCCGATGAGCGTAAGATGATCAGGGAAGGTGATATCAGTTTTGAAACATCTGATCTGCAAAAAACAAGAGCCTCCATCGGACAGACAGTAAATTCCCTGGATGGCTACATTTCTGACGAAAACACGTATAGTTACGGAGACCGGAAAGAGCAAAGGCTCGTTATACGAATTCCATCAAACCGGTTTGATACGCTCATTCAAACGATTACAAAAAATGCGGATAAGCTAGATAACAAGAGCGTGCGGGTTCTGGACGTAACGGAAGAATATATCGATGTGGAATCCCGCATCAGAACCAAAAAGGAACTGAAAGAAAGATACCAGGAACTGTTGAAGAAAGCCAACACCGTGACTGATATGGTGGCGATAGAAAAGGAGATAGGACAACTTCAGACTGAAATTGAATCCGTGGAAGGCAGAATGAAGTACTTAAAAGACCGGATATCGTTTAGCACACTTTCGGTTACCTTCTATCAAAAAGCGTCGGCATCCTTTGGGTTTTTCGGCAAACTGACACAAGCAATCCGCGATGGCTGGAGCGGCTTTCTTTCCTTCATTATCGGTCTGGCGTATTTGTGGGTTTTTGTTTTGATAGGCGCCGGTATTTTTTATTGGTTTGTGCGTAGAAAACGACGCCGAAAATAATAAGGTTTGATTTCTTTGTGTCACTTCGTGTCATTGGGCCTTCATGGCAAAAAAATATTCTTCGTCCCCCTTGGTGCCCTCGTGCCTCTGTGGCGAAATAAAAATTTCTTTGTGCTCCTTCGTGTAATCATGCCCTCGTGGCGAATAAAAAAACATAAACCCAATCCCTTTAGGGATGACATGATTGTAAAAAAAAGATAAGAGTTCATCACAAACCTCGTTAGAGGTGACATATCATATTTCCCAACAATTTCTTTGTGTTCCTTTGTGCCATCGTGTCTTCGTGGCGAAAAAAAATTCTTTGTGCTTCTTTGTGCCATCGTGCCTTTGTGGTAAATAAAAATTCTTTGTGTCCCTTGGTTTCATCCTGCCTTCGTGGCAACCTAAAAAAATGCGGCTAAAGCCAGGTACCCCATCCACTTTTGAATTCCGTCAGCTAAAGCAGACGGCAATAGGTGTTCCGTCAACAAACCAGATTAAAAACATAACTCAATCATTAAAATCACATGCAAAATTTTATAATTCCAAACGCGGTTTCATCTCTAATTTCTAAATACAAATTGAAACAAATTTTCTTTGTGTCCCTTGGTGTCATCGTGTCTTCGTGGCGGATAAGAATTCTTTGTGTCCCTTGGTGTCATCCTGCCTTCGTGGCAAATAAAAAAGACATAAACCCAATCCCTTTAGGGATGACATGATTGTAGAAAAAAAAACGTTGGTCATAAACCTCGTTAGAGGTGACATATCATATTCCAACATTTCTTTGTGCCGCTTTGTGCCATCGTGTCTTCGTGGCGAAATAAAATTTCTTTGTGCTTCTTCGTGTCATC
>JBIQMB010000073.1:0-9928 GCA_044463745.1 Chitinophagaceae bacterium
AGGTATTTGTCAATAGCGTTTCTGAGCTTTTCCGGATCCACTACATCATCTGTTGCAATGAACCAATGGTGTGCAAAGAAATTGCCATGTGGGATACCGGCCACGGTAAATTCACCTACAGAGATATTTAGTTCTTCACTGGCCAGGTTAATGGCCTTGTTCATATTATCTACACTCAGGTGTTCGCCTACAAGGCTGAGAAAATGTTTGGTGCGGCCGGTTATAATGATTTCATTTCTTTTCAGATCCACAAACTGGATGGTATCGCCGATCAAATACCGCCAGGTACCTGCATTGGTGCTTATCAAAACCGCATAGTCTCTGTTTTCTTTAACCTCGTGTATCATCAGGGTTTCCGGATTCGGCACCATGTTCCCTTCTGCATCAAAGTTGTTATGATCAAAAGGGATGAATTCAAAAAATATATTGTTGTTCAAAACCAACTTCATTCCTTTGGCATCCTGCCGGTTTTGGTATGCCAGAAAACCTTCACTGGCCAGGTAGGTTTCAATATAAGTGATGGGTTTACCTAATAATTTCGAGAAGCCTTTTTTATAAGGTTCCAGTGCCACACCACCATGTACGTAGAAAGCAAGATTTGGCCAGATTTCGTGGATGTTGTTAAGATTGTATCTTTCAATCACTTTTTCCATACATAATTGCACCCAGGCAGGCACACCTACTAAAAAAGCAATATCCCAATCGGGTGCGCGCTCCACAATTTCATTCAGTTTTTTCTCCCAATCCTTTTCTTTGGCTATCTTTCTGCCCGGCTTATACATGCCATGAAACCAAAACGGGATATTTTTAGCCTGAATACCGCTCAGGTCACCCGCATAATAAGTTGGACCTTTTTGCAGTTCGGTACTTCCGCCCAGCATCAGCCAGCCCTTTCCTACGTATTGTTTGGGTACATTATTGTAACTGGCCAGGCTGAGTAGTTGGCGCACGCTGGTGAGCGTATTCGACTTGATAAGGTCTTTGGTAATGGGGATATATTTACTGCTTGCCTCACTGGTGCCGCTGCTTAAAGCAAAGAATTTGATGGTTCCCGGCCAGCAAACATCCGGTTTTCCTTCTCTGGCGTACTGCCACCAATCGTTATATATTTTTTCGTAGTTACATACGGGAACGTTTGTTTGGAAAGCTTTGCCGGGATGGCGATTCATGAGTATCTGGTCAAATAAGAACTTTTGGCCAAACTCAGTAAAGCGTGCCTTTGTCAAAAGCTTCTTCAATACCCTCATCTGCTGGATTTTAGGCGGCTGGTTGCGGCCTAAATGCAATCGGTTTAATAATGTTTTAGAAAGCTTAAAGTCAAGTTTAGCCATCCGGTCAGAAGGTTGTTTGAAAGAAGCAAATTTAATGAATAGTTTTGCTCAAAGGTTAATTTATCCCCATGGTACCTATTTTTAGGACTGATTTTATTCAGGATGGCGTTAGTCCAATGCCCTGTTAATGAACTGAATCAGTGGTGTTAAAGCCTTAAAAGTCTTGATGGTTTCATTTAGCATACCGGATGAAAGTACTTCTTCGTCGCTGAATGATCGGGAAGCGATAATGTTTTTTAGTTTCAGAAACTCCGCAGCCGGGTTTTCTTTATCGTATCCTTTGGGTACGTTGATTAGCATTTCGTCCTTTTCAAGTTCTCCGTAGTATTTTTTAAAACTTTTTTCGTCAAGGATTGATTTGAATTCCGGAAGGCAGTAATCAATCTCCTGCCTTATTTTTGCCAGGTCAGCAGGATAGGGATGCCAAAGACCACCGCCGACATGGCTGTTGCCACCAGGTTGTATCTGAATATAATAACCGGCATAAATGGATTTTCGGCCACCTTTTGCAAAAAGCGCGCTTCTACTGAGTTTGTAAGGGGTTTTATCTTTTGAAAACCTGACGTCTCTGTAAATCCTGAAAATGCAATCCCTGGGTTTTAATTCTTTCAAATCGTCATCAATGTTACCCATTTTGGTCAGAAGTTCGGTTACAAAATCCTCAAAGTTTTGCTGTGCGGCAAGATACTTGTCACGGTTTTTATCAAACCACGGTTTGTTATTGTTTTTCTTTAATGATTTAAGAAAAGTGAGTGTCGAGGGAGATATTAGGTTCGTCAATTTTTAGTTTTTAGTGCTGATAAAAATAGGAAAGAAATTCTTTAATTGGCAATTGGCAATGGGATCCACCACGGAGGAGCAGTGAGCAGGTTTCAATCGAAATTAAGCAATGAATTAGGCAGCATAAGTAAGAAGGGAATAGATTTTTCATAATCCAACGTTTCATAATATAAGCCCAGCCTTGCTAAATTTTTATAATAATCGTTTACGTGCTTATAATAGTACCGCTCTGATTGAATAAACCATGCTCTTTCGCCTAATTTTTCTGCCAAAAACCATTTTTCCAAAAGGCGCGAGATGCGACCGTTTCCGTCGCTAAAAGCATGAATGTTTACAGATACCAAATGAATAAAAGAAGCGTAATAAAACACCTCCTCAATTGTGAGTTCTTGCTTTAACAATCTTTCGATACCCTCCCACAATTCAGAATAGCTTTTTTTTACAATGCTTGATGGTGCTGCTTCGTACTGTATTCTGCCTGTTTTATGTTCCATAACCAGCATTTCCGTTTTTCGGATGGATCCCCTTTGCTTATCGGGAAGCAGATGTGCAGTAATAAGTTTATGTGCTTTCATGAAATTGGTTTGTGTTAACTTGTTCTCTTTAGCAAACAAATAGGCATTGTACAAATCATTGGGTTTCTCTATCAGCTCAGGTAAGTATTCAACATTGAGCATTTTATGTTTTACATAACTATCTACTTCCATTTGTTCGCCTTCAATTTTAGAGGAAGACATGACTGAAACAGAGGTGTAAAAAGTAAAACTGTATGGTTCAAGCTTTATATGCTCTATAGTGGAAAACTCTTTTCGAATATCAACATCGAGCATTGATTTCCATGCTTTAAAATATTCAGGTTTTATCAGTTCTTCCATTGTTTATACGCTGGTACAATTTATTACTTCAAATGCAAATTTAAGTTTCTTGTAAGCATGTATTCTGATTCGTTTTAGTTTATAAGCTGTCCGCTAAAATCGTTGGTATTGCCTGTAATGCCATATTCTGTAGGCAAGTTTCTAATCGTTTTTCGCTTTGGCAGACAACCGGTTACCTGGTTCTTGCTTAATTAAATTTACACTGCATGCAATGCTAATCATACCTATTTTTAATTCAGCGGAAGTATGGTAACCATTAAATCTATTGCCGTCGGTTTCAACCGATGGTTTGAAAGAACGCCAAGTTATGGGTTTAGCTACATTTTTTTCTCTGGAGTAGCCGTTTACCGTGCTATTGGTTTATGATTTCAAAAACTCTTTCGGCGATACGATTTTTGTTCTTTATAATCTTTCATTGTAAAATCGTTTATATTGCCTGTTAAAAGATATTCTGCCTCGCAAGTTTCTGCTATTTCCCAAAGCCGGCTATCTGGTTCGTCTTTAATTAGTTTCACGTTTGTTGTCGTTGAAAATTGAAGCCTAATTGTCTGAATATCCGTCAATAGGATTTGTGCTCTCGAATGAAAATCTGGAAATTTCGAAAACTTCTCACGGTTTAGTCCTTCGACATACTCGGTAAGAGTTCAGAGGATAAACAAATTTCAAGTCCGGGGTCGGCAAAAATGCGGTCAACAATGAAGTAGGGGTAACCCTTCTGAATGCTCGCTGAGACTAGTACATTAGTATCAAGGATTATGCGCATTGCTATTTCTTACGGCTTTTACTTCATCGCAAATTTCATCCATGGTCATGTTGGAAAGTCCATAGCGTTCAGCAAGCTCAACCGTCTTAGCTAAATTCTGGCGGCTAAGTTCACGGCTTATAATGTCAACGAACTCTGAAAACGAAAGTCTGTCGGCCTTGAGTCCAAATTTCTGAAATTCCAGTTCAGATATGTCGATGTTAATTGTTCGCATGCAAAATTTTTACAAGTCCGAAGTTACGAAATTTTTGATGGCAGAAAAATGTCGCGCTGCATGACCTTTTTTGATGCAGGCCTCCCGGCCTGTGCCTGACGGTTACTTAAATGAAATCCTATTCGCGTGCGAATCCCCGCGCCCAAACGGCTGCGCTTCCGGCCTGTGCCTAATCGTTACTCAAAGAAAACCTTTCGCGTGCAAATCCTTGCGCCCAAACAGGTTGCGAGCGGCATACAGCATTAATGTTCTCGAGGATCTTAATTCATTTGATCCATTTTTCTCTATCCTTCAAACATTCTTTTCAAGGTTTCTATTTTTTTCTCTATCGGCCATTTATCTGTTATGCCAATTGAAAAATTATTCGCATTCCCATTTCTTTCACCGAATAAAAAATAGGTGTCAAAACGTTGATTATCCGAATCGTCAAAAACGCGCCAGATGATATAATTTGAATTTTCGTTCGCTTCGATTATCTCTGTTTTCATTTTATGCGTTTGGGTAAAATATTCTGCCTCCCAATCGTAATACGCTTTGACAAATTCGTATCCTGTTTTTGCTTTTTTGGTATTGAATTCAAACCTATCGATGGGCGCGAATGCTATGGCAATGGAAACATTCTCGGCATTTTTAAAAAATTGTTGTTTGCTTGTTCTATTGTATTCTTGCTTCGTCCATTTACCCGGTATGGAGGTAGAACCAAATGGCAGAACGAAATATTCCGTTACATCTTTCTTTTTATTGTATTCGCCACCAATAATGGTTGATACTGTTTTTTGCGCAGTACAGGCTTGTAGAAATAGTACAGTTAATAAAATGATCAAATGGTTTGTTTTCATTGGGATTTAAAATTTGGCTCGTTGAACTGTTTTGGTGTAAAAGATTTTAAGACAGCTTTTTATAATGATTAGAACTGGATATTGGAGAATGGATTTTGCTCTTTTGCATAGAGGATGGTATCAATGATTTGTTGCCAATCGCTGGGTTTATCAAGCTGAGTTTACTCCACAAAAGTTTCCATTATTATTTTTTTTACGTTCTCAATTTCTGAAGAAGTTAGGTTACCCACCTTTTTGATAATTCTAATTCTGTCCACAGTCCTAATCTGGTCTAATACGATCCAACCCTTAGTTTTCGCATGTTTGATTTCAATCCTTGTAGGATAGGGCTTGGAACTACTGGTTAATGGCGCAATAACAATTATTTGAAGAAATTTATTCATTTCATTTGGGGAAATGACGACACAGGGTCGGGTTTTCTTCATCTCGCTTCCAATAGTGGGATCCAGATTTACCAAAACCAATTCATATTGATTTATTTCCACTCTTCAAAATTTTCGTCTTCAAAGATGTCGTCAATTAATAATTTGTCGTCGCCGTTTGCATGCATAAGTTCGAATGACTTTTCCCAACCTTTTCGTGGAGCGGACTTGGGTTTCAGAATAATTCTACCTTTTTCTAAAATAATTTCAAGCTTGTCGCTAATATTATATTGCTCTAAAATAGCTTTTGGCAATCTGATGCCTTTTGAGTTTCCTATATTGATAACCTGAACTTCCATAAAATCAATTTGTAAATACAAAGTAATTACTTATTGCTGAGGAAAACAAAATTCAGGTGTATAAATCTTATACAAATCGATTCTTAATTCGCATTCGGAGATATTTCCTTGTATTTTTTAAGGCTCCCCAGTTTTCGTACTATACTTCACGCCGCATAGGAATGTGTAATGTTGGTTTCACAGAACTGGAAGTTTAGCGCTAAAAGTTTTTTCATTTGCTGACTATAATTGTCGCTTATCTTTTGAAAAAAGGTGTTAATTGCCTGATGGAACTAGACAGGATTGTCGTAACACAGTGCATTTAATATTTCTTTTTCTGTAAACTTCCATGCTCTTTCTATAATATTGAGATTCGGTGAATAAGGTGGCAAAAAGAGTAAATGAATTTCCAGGGATTTAACTCAGGTGTTTACAATATATATAAGGTATTGACACTCACTTGTGCCAATTCAGCTAAGTGAGAATGTTCATCTCTTTTCGTCTATTTTTTATGATCTCCCCAAGTTTCGCAACTAACATTATACTGTGATTTCTACCTCAAATGTATGATTATTTTTCATTTGTTGCTAGCATAATCACAATATAGTGTGGTTTAGGTTTAGGATTATTTGTGGCAGATGATGGAAAAATTGTCATCATTTGTAAATAATCCTGCAAATTCGATTATTGTTATAATCTGATGCATGTAAAACGCCGTTCCTATCAACTGCAAGTCCGTATATACCACTGAAGTTAAAAGGAGCTCCGGATCCGGATTCTCTAAATGAAACAATGGTTTCCACTTTCCCGTTTGGCTTGATAAGCCTTATTCTATTTTCACCATTTCCCTCAGCTATATAAATAATGCCGCTTGAAGCCACTGCGATGGCCATGGGATATGTAAAGGTTGCTTCAGTTAATGCGTTTCCATCCATGGAACCGTGGGTTCCGGTTCCCGCAATCGTGGTTACACTTCCGGTCGGTGTAATTTTCCGAACTCTGTTATTGAAATAATCAGTCACAAACAAATTGCCATAAGAGTCGATGTCGATACCCATCGGCCTGTTAAAGCGAGCAGACTGGCCATTGCCATCTTGAAAACCCCATTGCCCGCCTGCAAAGGTAGTGACGTCTCCGGAAGGGGTAATTTTTCTGATGCACAGATTATCTTTATCTGTTACATACATATTTCCAGCTACATCAATTGCTATATCAATCGGCATGTTGAAGGAAGCAGATGTGCCATTGCCATTTTGATGACCTGTAGAGTTACCGCCTACAAATAAGCTAACAGAATCAGGCGGTATATATTTTGAAATTGCATTGCTATTTACTTCAACGATGTACACTTCTCCATTGCTGTTAATAGCTGTGGCAGTTGGAAGGCCATAATCGGTATTGGCTCCTGAAGGATCGGGTGGCCAGGAAGGTATTCTCCCCGGTATCGTACTGACGGTGCCTGATGGGGTTACTTTTCTGACTTTATAGTTTGCATAATCTGCTACATACATGTTGTTTTTATTATCAAAGCTGATTCCTTGGGGGTGATAAAATTTTGCGAATGTCCCTTCTCCATCCACGTAACCCCTACTTCCTCCTGCAACAATAACGACTTCTCCAATCCATTCATAAATGTAATCTACGTCACTGGTATCAGCCTTATCTCCGGATGAAACAATGATTGGCCCGGACCCGGCCATAAAAGGCACTGTTACGGTCAAATTAATGTTTGTTGCTTTTTGCACCAATGCATTTAACCCATTAATGGTGACGTTATTTTCAGACGGTACCTGGGAAAAACCGGAACCATAAATATCAATTGTCGCTCCTCCCGGAGCTTTGTGATTCATAAAACCCGTTATTTTTAAATCATGTAATTGTTTGATTGCCACACTAATAGGATTTGCTTCCGGCCCCTTACTGTTGACAGTAAGGCTTGTATTGCGGGTTGTATTACCAATATTAGCTTTTGCAATTATGTAAATGGTGGTTAAGCCTGCGTTACCGGAATCTTTATTTAACTGAAACCAGTCAGCGTCTGCAGGCAAAATTATTTTCCAGGGTTCTGCTGAAGTTATATTTAATGAATCTAACCCTCCTTCCGGTAAAAAAATGACTTCATCTTTATTGATGCTAATTGAAGGTGCAGACTGTTTGTCATTCTCTTTCTTACAAGAAAAACTCCCAAATGCAATTAAAAGAATAAATGCAGTTTTCATTTTAGAATTCATCATAAAATAGTTTCGGTTTAAACTGTTTAGGCAGTCTTTCACACCTGTTGACGTCCGTGCGATAGCCTTAGCGGAAAGACGACCCGACAGCGTTTGAAAGAAAGAGTAATACTATAAAAAAAATGCCAGAAATAATAGAGCCAGAAATTAATTACAAATGTACCTTCTCACACCTTGAATTAAGATTCATAATTCTGTGTGGTTAAACATGTTTTATTTGGTATTTCTTTTATCGAATATTTCACTTGTAGTAGCCGATGACGAAACATTGAGTTGGTATAAGATCATTGCTTTTTAAAAATGTAAAAATAGGACGGAACTTGGAAAGGACTCGAATCCAATGGTGCCTGCCCAAGCATGATCTGAATGAAAATCTACAGTCGAAATTAGATAGAAGAAGCCGATATCCTATTCTTTGTTGCTATAGAAGCCAATAGTAAAAAATATCCGGTTGAAATTCAGCCAACCGTCTTTTTGGACCCGACTCATTTACTTTTAGTCGGCATTGAATTTCTTGGATATATCTTTAGGTAATGGTTTTTCTGAAATCCAAGATATTCCAAACAGAGAATATATTCCACCAAAAACCCCAATTACAATTCTCAAGGCAAAAGAGGACTCCTTTAAAAAAATGCTAACTAATATACAGCTAAATCCTAGGAGAAATGTAATATATTTTAAAAATGAGTTGTTGATAATTAATTTAAAAAGCGGAAAATGTTTATTGAAAACTGATGAGACTTCCGAGTCAAAGCCAACGCTACCTTTTGGCTCTAAAATAAACCCTCCTTTTACTCTCCCTTCAATAATAATATCCTTTGAGTTTTTCCCTGAATGTGTAACTTTAATAATAACACCTTGGTGTGGGTCAATAAAATCAAAGTCAATTAAATAATTTTTATCTTGTTTAAATAATTCAATTTTGTTTGCAGAGTCTGTGTTATCAGGTAACTTCAATATCATAAATTTCAATCCCACCTTTTGTTCTTATAGCAAACCTTGTAGTTTCAGGAATATCGTCTCTATTAATTGTTTCATTTCCGCTATTCCATATTGCAATTTTAGAAATGGTTAGGTCTTCAACTTTTTGACCCTTAAAATAAATATCAATATCTTTTATTTTGTTTCCGATATTTTCAGAAATAATATTGTAACTTTTTACAAGGTAGTAAGGTTTTTTGTTCTTTTTACTCTTAAAGAAAAATATGATGGCAAGAATTATCCCAATAACACCAAAAATTAATCCAAATAAACTTAAGATTGTGTCACGAGTAAATTCATTTAAATAATTTGTCATTAGACCTTATATATGGTTATTCCTTAAAGCGTTGTTAATGATACGATATAAATGACACTTTTGCGTTTTCAGCTATTGATGTGCAACCTTCATTACTCTTCGGCTGTCCGCCAAATAGGCGGATCCCAAAAACGAAGATATGTATCTCTATTGATATATTAATATCTGTATTAAACGCCAGTTCTTTCAGCCCGAATTTGAAATAGATCGGTATCCGATAGTGATACTTACTTGTGTTAATTCTGCAAGCGAGCAGCACCAAAGCCGCATGGGCCGCTCGCTCATTTCTTTTGATTCATTTGTTTTCTATTCTGGAGTTTTTTCATCATTTATAGAATCAAAGTTTTTCCAAATTGATGTTTTCTTGATTTAAGGGGATTATAACCTACGCTTTCATCAAAGAGATTAGTAAGTTATATCCTCCCAAAAAAATGTGCAATTGGAATTTTGCATAGCATTTAATTAAATTTTCAGGATTAATTGATAATTAGGAATTTGGGCTTGGCCTAGGGCATTTTTGTATTTTCTGTAATGTCAATTCGATGGAACTAAAACTTAAAGTATGTATTAAATATTGTCAATTTGTAACATGGTGTCTACTAGGAATACATTCTCTCTTCAAGGTTGTGAGAATTTGTTCCGCCATTATGGTAGCGAGGAAATTTATGTTCCACAAGAGTCTCCTAATAATTCAAGTCTTTATTATTTTTTACCAAAAGTCGTATAACCAAGTTCATTACATGATATTATGTTTCCTAATTTTGGTTCATTTAAGTTTTGGTGAAAAAGCAAATCGCGACTCGCTGTTTCGATCAGGTTTGGAGTTTAACTTTAAAGAACCAATCGTCTTCGGAAAGTAATCTTTTATAAACCTTAGGGCTTGTTAGAGAGAAATTAA
>JBIQMB010000074.1:0-9901 GCA_044463745.1 Chitinophagaceae bacterium
CAATAAACAATGCTTCATCTCTGGTAAAACCGGCGTCGTCTTTACTCTTTTTCTTTGGCATGTATCGCCGCAAGGCCTTCTCTATTTCTACAACCGCTTCGGTAAGATGCACCTGCCCTATTGGATGTACATTAATGGTATTTTCTATCTCATTTAAGAAAACAAAGTACTTGAGATCATAATCGTCCAGAAAATTGATATCTGCATTGGGCATGATCTGGCTGATTCGCATATACAGGCTGTGATCTTCATCAACCCTTTCGAAAATAATGGCTGGGCGGGCTTTTAAAATATCCGGTTTACGTACCACCTTATATTCATCAAATTTGAGATTGACATTTTCGAAAAAAGAGAAAAACAATGAAAGGTACTTCTGCAAATCATTCTCATGCATCTTTTCCACATCGAACAGGTGTGCTTCATTAAAAAACCTACCGACATCTCCAACTTTTATCAATGAATTTTCCTTAAAGAGAAAAGCATAATCTTCGGCAATAAACCGAAAAAACCTGTAAGCTTTTTCTGTGTCTGAAATGATGATATTTGCCGACAAATCACCTGATTCCTCATTTCTGGTAATGTGAAGACTTGCCTGACCGGGCAACGAATTAAAGACAACCGATTCGCCTGAATGATCAACCATTTTTTCGCTCTCGATCAGCAACCGAATCAAATAAGGATGCTCATGAAGATAAACCCGCTGCTCCGGGTTCTCCCAATCAATTGCAAAAGAATTTTTATCCTGAATGAGCTGAATGCTTTTTGCCAGGCTTCGTACCGGCCCTTCATAAAAATTATAATCAAATTCTACGGGTTCTAACTTGTTGTTAACAACCTCTACAAAGCTTCCTTTATCATCGAAACCGATCAGGAAAAAAATATTTTCTGCCTTTTTAGCTTTTGTTGATTGACTATAGATCGAAAAGGATTTGTCTCTCTTGAGTTGTTCAAATAACTCCATATATTAAAGTTCAAAAAATTGGCTGTGAATGTAGGTTAAAATAAACAGAACCTATAGAGGTATTTTTAAATTTAGCTTTCACTTCATTTCGAGAATAATTCATCGCATATGGAGTCATAAGGAAGTGAAACCTGGTGGCAAATTTCATTTTTTATCAACCTGTGTTTTGTCGATTTTAGGCCATCTGTGCCGGATTGGCCTTCCGAATCGTTCATTGGTCGGCACCCCGTCTTTGATCACATGTTTTCCATTTACAAATACATGATTGATACCGGATGCATACAACTCAGGCTCTTCAAACGTTGCTTCATCCCTGATCTTTTTCGGGTCGAAAATCACGATATCGGCATAGAAACCATCCTTAATAAAACCCCTGTTTTCTATACCCAGTAATTCGGCGGAGTGACCGGTAGAATTGTAGATGGTTTCATTTAAAGGAAGCGCAGATCCTTCCAGACTATATTTTTTTACCTTTCTTACAAATGTTCCGTAGGTACGGGGATGCCTGCCTCCTCCATCGGAACCGGTCAGTACCCATGTGCGTTTCATGAAATTTTCAACGTCCGCTTCATCCATTGAAAAAGATACCCCACTGGTTGACGGATCCTCGATAAGCATTTTCAGGATAGTTTCTTCCGGACTTTTATTCCATTGCAGCGCCACCTCGTGTAGCGACTTCCCAATCAGGCTATTGTCACGATTTTGAGAAATCGTAATTCGGCTGTCGCCACCTCTCAAAGCAAGATTCTTGCTAATTTCATTAATTAGATTTGCATCAGTTTTCTTTAATCGCTCCACCATTTTTTCATTACCTCCTGCCTGTGCCCAGGCCGGTATTGTCATTGCTTTCACAGAGGTGTTTGAAGCGATATAAGGATACTGATTCGCAAATATTTCCATGCCTTCTTTCCGGGCGGTTTCTATAATACGAATTACTTCGTCGCTCTTTCCCCATGCAGCAGGTCCAAGCGCTTTGATATGCGAAATCATCAGCGGTATTCCTGTAGCCTTCCCTATGGCAATTGTTTCGTTAATTGCGTCCACGAGCCCATTGCTTTCACTTCGTAAATGGGTATCATAAATGCCATTGTATTTCTTCGCTACTGCTGCCAGTGCAATTACTTCATCCGTTCGGGCATAGGTTTGCGGGGCATAATACAACCCCGTTGACAATCCGAAAGCACCTTGTGCCATCGCACGGGATACAAGAGTTTTCATTTCTTCTAACTGACTCTCATCAGGTGCCACATCCTCCTTTCCAAGCACGGCCTCCCTCACGGGGGATAGCCCTACAAAGACAGCCACATTGGTACCAATGCCCTCATCCTCATACTTTTTAAATAATTTTTCTACCTCAAAAGTTCCGCCTCCATCATTCCCAATAAAAACGGTGGTTACGCCCTGGGTCAGGGATGGCAAATTCAGCCGCATTATACTGTCGGGGCTATTAAGCCATGGGCCATTGTGAGTATGCGGATCGATAAAACCCGGACATAGATACAATCCCTCTGCATTGATCACTTTATCAGCCTTGAACCGGGTGGTTTTGTTTTTGTTCAGGAAGATTCGATCTCCTTTAATGCCGACATCCCGTTTCACCGGTTCATTCAGCGTTCCATCAAATACGAGAGCATTCGTAATCAGATAATCAAGCCTTTCTTTTTTCTGGGCTGAAACAAAATTAAAAGTCGCCAAGAGCAAATGCAACAGCAGAAAAATGAAGACGGTCTTGCTTTTCATAGATTTATGATTTCTCCAACTATCAATCTTGAGTGAAGAAACCTTTTCTTAGTGCTTTACTTCGAAAAAGTCAATCAATCACTTAAATTATTTTACCACCTCAATACCGCTGGCCAGAATTTTTAATTCTTTTTTCGGTTGAGTGATGGCATCTATTTCTTCCTGTGATTTTTTAGCATCCTCAGCCAGGTGTTTCAGCTCCGCCACCGAAGTGGTCGCTACCTCTGCCTTTCCTTCTATCTTCACCTTTTTGCCTACCAGACTTAGCGGTACAAAAAACCCATAATCCTTCATCTTTACGGTGGCTTTGGTTTTATTCGGCAACTCTAATTTTACCCAGCATCCTTTATTCGGACATACCTCCAAAACTCTTCCCTCCATTACCATATTCTCTCCGATAATGGTTGCCTCACCCTTGTCATACGCCGACTTCAGCACTTTCGCTTTTGCCGGTTTATCGGCCGATACTTTAGATCCGTAAAAATCACCGACAAGCGCATCTCCGGCCGGCGGCTGTGCATAAGTAATAGCAGTTAAAAAAACAGCAGTTAAAAACAGGATCGCTTTTTTCATTTTATTATACTTTTTAAATTGTTGCAAATTTTGTTTTGTATTGAAAAACAATTGCTTCTGCTAAAATAGGACATTCGTTTGTAAAAAAAGAAATTTAGAAAAGGAATCCATAACCGGAAGGATATCAGATCATTTTAAAACAAAAATTTCATTCCCAGAATCAAAAACTATATTATCCAACCTCTCCCCTAAATTTGCATTTTTAAAAAACATCTATGGCGGCAAAAAATAAGCAAAACCTACTAAGCCCGGAAAATTATATCCGGCAACGCTCACGCAATTTACCTCTGGGAAAATGCTGGATTACAGAAAACTGGCGCAAGGTAGGAGTGGCACAAATCCTGATAACCAGGGAGCATATCAACGGAAATAAAACCTACTGTGTATATATGGTCGATTTGAATTGCTTAGGTGTAAAAGATACAATCTGGCAATTCAACAGAGACGCATCGGATTTTGACGAATTTTTAAACAACCTTTTTTCAGAATTGACTTTCGAGGAAGTGCCCTATCCACTGGTTCATAATATTATATTTGCTGCAGTAGAATACGCCGAAGACCTTGGTTTTAAGCCACACAAAGACTTCACAAATATTACAGAATTTTTTCTGGAAGAAGACGATGACCGCATTGAATTAATCGACATTGAGTGTGGCAAAGAGGGCAAACCATTTTATGTAAGGGCAGCTTATGAAACCGAAGCCCAGGCCAAAGCCATCATTGATCAACTGACGAAGGTTAAGGGACCTGGTGGGTTTCATTATATCCTGCCGTTTGGAGAGGAGGAGGATGATGATTCATTTGATGATTCTTATGAAGAAGATGCAGAAAAACATGAGGAATTTATCCAGGACCAGATCGATACTTTTTTTCGGTTGGCAGAAAAGGATTTTTTAAAACTTTCTAATAAGGAACTTGAGGAACTTGTAAACGCAATGGACGATTTATATTACGAAATCGTTCCTGAATCTACTTATGATCCATTTCTTATCGCATGGTCGCCGGAGTTTGATATAAAAAAATCTTCAGAATACTTTACGCATGAAATGCTTGGGCTCGACAGCAGCATTGTGATAACAGATGAAGACAAGGAGCTTCTGAGGTTAATTGTTTTTGAAAAGGAAAACATCCGGGAAAACCTGGAAACACTGGAAGATAAATGGGGTCATTTTGCCTTCGGAGAATTTTTAAGATTGCAATTTCTGACCGAGCAGGACTCAGACGAGTACAATACTAAATTAGCCATAGCATTGGAAAAGTATCCAGACAATGCCATCCTCCAAATAGAAAAGATCGCTCAAATACTCTTGAACGATCCTGCCCATTGCCCTAAGTTCACCTTCGAAGATTTCTTTAGCGACCGAACTGAAATAACCAGCTATGAAATGTTTCGGTTTCAGATGATCAAACTCAATTATTTTGTTATGGAAAATGATCTGGAAGCAATTGAATGCATGTACAGGACATTGGCAAATGTTATGGATCCGGAGGACGATTTTTATCCGGCTTTTGATAGTACATTACTCCTGGCGCGTATTTCTATATTGATGAATTTTTGGAAAACGAGTTCTGAAGAAGAGGAAGACGAATAGAGGTTTCGGACGGGCATTCTTGCCGTCAAATTCTTTTGGGATAAATGAAGGAATAGAATCGCAATTCATAAAAAAAGAATGAAAGCAGCGCCTATCATTCAAGTTATGTTCGCCAAGGTCTCTGCAATTATTATTACCCAGAGAATGATTAACAATTATAGATTGTAGCTTTACTTTATGGCTCATGAGCTCATTTACAGGATCTTGATTTTTATAAGATGCCTCAATGTTGAGATAACCTTTCCAGAAACATTAAGCTTCCTCTAAATTACTTATCAAAATAATTTTAACCAGAAAAAACCGTTTTTCTTAGAATATATTAACTTGCTATCTGTCTTAACCGGCATGCTTATGAAAAAAATATTTTTTCTGATATCGGCTGCTTTTATTTTCTCTGCTGACCTTGCCGGGCAGTCATTTTCAAAATATGTTGACGATGCCTTCTTAGTAAGAAGAATGGCTGAAAAATATCATGTTCAACCTCGCACCCCAGGCATTTCTTTTTCAGCGGATTTTCTTTCGATATTAATGAACGGGTTGGATGAAGAAAAAACTTTCTTCACAAGTGAAGATCTCAAGATTCTCTCGGGGTATAAAATAGACACGGAGATTAATAACCGGAAGTCGGATTTTCTAAATACGCTACATGATATTTGTATCAAACGTTTGCCCGCTATAGAACAAATGATCAATGAAATTACAGGCACTTCATTCAATTTCAGCAAACCAGAATTTATCACAAGAGAAGAAGACACCTCCTTTGCTGCGAATGAAAAAGGGCTTTACTTAAAGCTGATTAAAAACATAAAGAGGGATGTCCTCTATACATTCCTGAATGATGATGATTTTTTGAGCAAAAGCAAAATTCAGCAGACGAAGTTTATTGACAGCGCAGAGGCGGCTGTACGCCAGAAAATAAAAAAGCAATATATCAATCGTCTTAATATGGTTTTCAGAGGTGCCGGCACTATGCATGATGCACTTGGGGTATCCTATTGCAAATCGTTAGCTGAATATTATGACCCACATACCGCCTATCTTCCGCTTTCAGAAAAAGAAAATCTTGAAGGTGCTTTGGGCAATAACAATATGGCTTTCGGATTCGGATTTAAAGATGACAATGGTTTACCAAAGATAGATAAGATCGAACCGGGAAGCCCCGTTTTCAAAAGCGGCCAGATTAACCAGGGCGATCGCATACTGTCGGTCCAGTGGGGCGATGGCCAACCCATTGATGTCAGCATGGCCGGGATGGATGAATTGCGTCAGGCGTTGAGACTAAGCAATCATGAAAAGGCTACGTTTAAAATTCAAAAACCTGATGGAAGTGAGCGGATTATTGTGTTATACAAAGAAGAAAATAATCAGGATGACGATAAAGTAAAAAGTTTCTTACTGAAGGGACCTGAGGGAACAATCGGCTTCATTTCGCTACCGGCTTTTTATCAGGACTGGGATGATGATGATGCCGGAATAAAAGGTTGTACGAATGACGTGGCCAAAGAAATTCTGAAGCTGAAAAAGGAAAACATCCAAGGCCTTATCCTTGACCTGCGATACAACGGAGGCGGGTCGGTACAGGAGGCTGTGGACATGGCAGGCCTCTTTATTGATGCCGGACCTGTGGCTCAATTCAAAGACCGCGATAGCAAAGCAATCACTCTTAAAGATACCAACCGAGGCAGTGTTTGGGATGGCCCTTTGATTGTAATGGTAAACAGATATAGTGCATCGGCATCAGAAATGATTGCGGCGGCATTGCAGGATTATAATCGCGCGCTGATAGTTGGCACACAAACTTTTGGCAAGGCCACTGCTCAGGTAATCATGCCCCTTGACACGGCGGTTTCACCTGTTGGTTTTGATGCCGGAAAAACGAGAACCAGCTTTATTAAATTAACCGTATCCGAACTTTATCGGGTTACCGGAATGACTGTTCAGGCCATCGGTGTTACTCCTGATATTGTCCTGCCTGATCCATACGAAGTGTTTTCTGAATCCGAAGCAAGCCTGCCTCATAAAATTGTATCAAAGCCGATCGAAGCAAACAAATATTTCGCACCACTCCATCCGCTCGATATTAGCAGATTAAAAATGATTTCTGACTCCATTACCGGTTCATCTGTTTACTTTAGCCATCTAAAAAAATATATGGATTCCATTTCGAAACACGATATTAGTCAGCCTGTAAGCCTGCAATTTCCCGACGACCGGAAACAAAGAACCCCAGAGATTGAATGGTCTGATTTATCTGTAGCTGAGCAAGAAAAACGAACAGCTTTCGTGGTTGAAAATAATCAATATGATTTGCAACAACTAAAATATAAGAGCTCATTAATGGAAGCGAACGGACAATGGAAAACTTTGCTTGAGAAAGATCCGTACCTGAATGTATCTTATCGGCTTATCCTGAATATGAAGTAAAATAATTTCCCATGATGAAAAAATTGTTTCCTTAGTATATAATCAAAAACCACTGTTATGAAAAAAATTAAGATACTCACCGCATTTTGGCTTCTTCTTTTTTGCACACCGCTTGTTTCAGGCCAGGCGATAGATGATCCCGTATCTTATCTGAATGCGATTAATGATGCGCAATCTGAAATGAATCAGAAATACATGGCATACATGAGCGCAGCAGCACATAGCCGCAAGGCCAAACGAATAGAGAAACTCAGACAGCAGGTTTTGGAGAGCATCAACAATAGCAGGGTAAAAACGGCTGCGCTACCTTATTACAAAGGTGACAACTCCTTGCGCCAAAGCAGTATGGATTATATCAAATTGTGCTACAATGTTTTTAATGAGGACTATGCCAGAATTGTAAATATGGAAGAGATCGCAGAGCAGTCTTTCGACGAGATGCAGGCCTTCCTTCTACTCCATGAAAAGACGGGAGAAAAAATAACTGAAGCGTCAGAAAAGATGAATCAGGCTATCGCCACTTTTGCGGCAAAGAATAATGTTACCCTGATTGAGAGTTCAGATGAGTTTGGATTGAAACTGCGACAAGCCGGTAAGTTGAACAGATATTCTGACAGCCTCTTTCTTATCTTCTTTAAATGCTATTGGCAGGACGGCCAAATCGTGGAAGCAATGAACAAAGGGTCAGTCACACAGATAGAGCAGGGGCGCGCTTCGCTCATACGTTTTGCAGATGAGGGATTGGCCGCTTTACAGCACATGAAGCCATTTAATGGGGACGGATCTTTGATTGCTTCCTGCAAGAGAATGTTGACCCTATACAAGCAGATAGCTGAAAAGGATATACCCGTGCAGGCAGATTTTTTTATTAAGAAAGACAACTTTGAGAAGGTAAAAAAATCTTTCGATGCCAAATCCGCCAGGGACCGCACCAAAGAGGATGTGGCAGCCTATAATAAATCGGTAAACGAAATCAATGCTGCATCCGATACTTTTAATAAAGTGAATAAGGAGTTGAACGATAAACGAAACACTGCGCTCAATGAATGGAATAAGGCACAGCAGGCATTTGCCGATGACAATATGCCGCATTATAAGAAACGGAGATTTTAATCAATTTACTTCATTGGATAAAAATCCGGCTTTTTAGCTTTCACCAGCAGAAGGTCGATTTACGGAGGAATATAGCACTACATCGCATGGTGGAAACATTGCGAGGGATGGAAAGAGCATAATCAATGCCCATAAATCCTCTCCAATGCTTTATCAATATCATCTGTAGCGCTGCTGGTTACCCTTAGTAGAATTTTACCTTCCTTATCTACCAGTATTTTCGTAGGAAACGCATTTACGACATAATCTTTTACAATATCCTGTTTCTGAATACCATTAGCATTCAGAATATGAATCCAGTTAATCCCATCCTGCTCAATCGCTTTGAGCCACGACGCTTTAGATTCTTCGAGCGTTTCGCCCCTTTCGTGAGCGATGGCAATAATCTCAAATCCATCCTTATGATATTTGTTGTATAATTCTTTTAGATGCGGATGGCTGGCCCTGCAGGGACCACACCAGCTACCCCAAAAATCAAGCAGAACAGTTTTCCCTTTATAATCTGCAAGGCGGATGAGTTTGCTGTCCTTATCTTTTCTTTCAAAATGAATCGCAGGTGTGCCGGCACGGGTAGCGCTCGTTCTATCAATCGTCTTTCTTATTCCTGCTGCCAGAGAATGATTTTTATACTTGTCGGATAAATGGTTATAGGCATCTGCATAACCATCGGCCGTGTAATAAACAGCCATCCGGCTCAGCATGAATAAAGAGGCAAAGGCATCAGGATTATTTTGTATGAAATTCATTTGTTGTTTTGCTATTCCAGTGCGAATACTTTTGTTCTCTTCCTCCATTTTCTTTTCCGTTTTTTTCAATGGCTGGTCGTGATACCTGGCCATAAATGAAGCCTTGCTGTTTTCGTAAAGCGTAGTGGCATCCTTTCGTATTGATTTATTCAATTTCTCAAACTTGTTATTTTCTACATCACCTTTGACTGCTGCAAATTGTACCAGCATTGCATCTCCGGTAATCCGAATGTTTTTATTGAAAACAAAAATGCTGAGCGGAGGCGCCGGACTGCCAACAGTACTTTCGCCAACCTTTGCATTGAGGCCGCGTTGTAAGCTAACGTCAAACCTTGCAGGCATAGGGATTGAATGCGTGGGTACCTTCATCGAAAAAACATCATTTTTTGCGGTAGCACTAAAGGATACATTTTTACCTTCTTCATTCTGAAAAGAAATATAAACCTTTTCATTATTCAAGCCTTTGAGCTTGCCGGAAATGATGATGCTGTCTTGAGAAAAAACCGTCTGCTCATTCAAAGTGAACAGAAATAAAAAAAGGCTGATTTTATGTATAAATTTCATTTTATAAATCATTTATTTTTGATTGCAGGGTTTTGCTTTGCACGCGTCAGCCGCACAGCCTGACAGAAAGTGTCATTTTTAATTCTTCTTTCTTTCTTCAAATGCGATATACTTGTCTATAAGATTTACTGTGAAATTATAGCGAGAAATAAAACGTACACCAATAGAGCCGGCGGCCCCGGGACTCC
>JBIQMB010000075.1:0-9865 GCA_044463745.1 Chitinophagaceae bacterium
TTTTCTAAAAAATAATCGAGTGTTATTGCTTTTTGGGGTAGTACAACCACGTCAATTTATCCCATGCATACACCCTAATTTGCGGGTACTATTACGATATATCTAAAACGTAAAACCCGATATCAGGTTCAGATAAAAATCAAAAAAGGTCGCTGGTAAAACTCAACAGATGGCGACAAACTTGTAGCTTTCAAAGAACCTATTAAAAAAAGGAAGAAGGTAAAACTAATTTTGTCATGAAACCCGGCCCCTGGTTCTCACAAACTTGATGTAATCCGTAGCCGGAAGTTTGGAAACACCTTGCTGGCGAAGCATGGTTATAATTTGTCCGTGATGGTATGTCTGATGATTAAACAGATGTATCAGTACCTCATGCAGCGGCTGTTTGAAAAAGATTTTTTTGCTGTTGTAATATCCAAAAACGTGCTCAAGTTTGTTCTCGTTTGATTCCCTGACGAGTTCAACCCAATCAGCGGAAGTCTGTAATATAGCCGCCGACATCAGCTTAAAATCTTCAGCCATGTTCTCTTCCGGCTGAATGATCTTTTCACTCAATTGAATCCGCTGCCACCAGGTTTTTTCTGCTGTAAGTATATGAAATAGTGTCCCATTAATGCTTTTGAAACTGCTTCCCATATCCTTATTCAATTCATCAGGAGAAAGAGTCTGTAATTTTTTGAAAAGCACTTTATTGGCCCATTCATGATAAAGAGCAAACTGCAACAGAATTTGTTTCATGCCGATAGATTTGAAAATTAAAAGTAAGGAAGTTCGTATAAAACCTTCAGAATATATCTCCTCCTCCCAAAGATTTATGAAAATTAATCCTCCTTCAAAAAAAAGTTATTCTTATCAAATCTCAATGCAGGATTTCCAAAAAGGGTCCCCATATAGTAACTTCTGTATATTGAAATCCACTACTTTTACAGTAACTGCAAATTTTGGAGTAATTTTGCGCGATTCTTTAAACAAAGTATAAGCATGAGTCAAAAGTTACCCGAAAAACTCTCCGGTTTTAGCAGTGCAGCCATCCATGCAGGACATAAAACCTCTGAGAATTATGCGCACCTTACACCCATTTACGCCAGCAGCACCTATGTATTCGATTCTGCTGAGCAGGGCATGAACCGTTTTAAAGGTACAGAAGAAGGTTTCATCTACAGCCGTTGGGGTAATCCTATTTTTGAAGAAGCAGAACAAAAGATCGCCGCACTGGAAGCTTTTGGCCTGGAGGAAAATGGAAAGCCGCTCGAACTGAAAGCCATCCTGCACGCCAGTGGTATGGCCGCTATTTCGTCATTGGTTTTAGGAACACTTCGCCCGGGCGACAAACTCCTTACCCATTATTCATTGTACGGTGGCACGGAGGAGTTGTTTCATAAGATTTTGCATCCGTTAAACATTGAACCGGTTATTATAGATCTGCGAAACGCTGCGGCCACAAAGGATATTCTGGAAAAAGACAAAAGCATCAAGCTCGTTTATCTGGAAACGCCCGCCAATCCTACCATCCAGTGTGTGGATATAGAAGAGATCAGCCGCATAGCAAAAGGATTTAATGTACAGGTAGCCGTTGACAATACTTTTTCTACTCCCTATCTGCAACAACCATTTAAATACGATGTTGATTTTGTCGTTCATTCCACCACCAAATTCTTAAATGGACATGGTACAGCCATTGGCGGTGCACTGGTAGGCAAAAATATTCACCTCATGAAAACGAGTATGGAGAAGACAAAGCGCCTACTGGGTGGAAGCAGCAATCCTTTTGATGCCTTCTTATTAATACAGGGAATGAAAACGCTGGAGATACGCATGCAGCGCCATTGTGAAAATGCTGAAAAAGTTGCGGCATTTTTAAACAATCATCCCAAAGTTTCCAAAGTAAATTATCCAGGGCTGGATACGCATCCTGATCATGCCGTAGCAGGGAAACAAATGCGCCATCCCGGCCCAATGATGAGTTTTGAGCTAAAGGATGGACTGGAAGGTGGCAAACGGTTTATCGATAAACTGCAGATGTGCGTTCGCGCTGTTTCTCTCGGCACCTGCGATACACTGATATCTCATCCGGCCAGCATGACGCACTATGGTGTGGCTGAGGCAGACCGGATTAAATATGGAATAACCAATGGACTGATCAGGATGAGTGTAGGAATCGAAAACGTAGAAGATATTATCAATGATCTGGAGCAGGCACTGAATTGATCACCCTAAAAAAATAGATTATGCCGGAAGAAGTTTTTTTAGAGAATCTCGTTATCAGAAAAGCATCAAGGGATGATGCATCGGCGATGATGGAATTGATACGTGAGCTTGCTGAATACGAAAAAGCTCCCGACGCGGTGACGGTGAGTCAGGAAAGATTTATCGACAGTGGCTTTGGTGCCAACCCCATCTGGTGGGCGTATGTGGCAGAGGTGGGCGGAAAGGTGGTTGGGTTTGCATTATACTACCTGAGATACAGTACCTGGAAGGGACCGCGAATGTATTTGGAAGATATTTTGGTAACCCATGAATGGCGAAACAAAGGAATTGGCAAATTGCTTTTTGAACAACTTATCATTACCGCAAAAGAGAAAAACCTGAACGGCATTGTATGGCAGGTTTTGGATTGGAATGAAGATGCCATCCGTTTTTATCGAAGATATAAAGGGGTAAAATTTGATTATGAATGGGTGAATTGCTCAATTGATTTTTAAAAACAAAAGAAGAAAAGAAAATATATGGCAGAGAAAATTTTTATGCAGGAGAATGGGAAACTTCATGTTCCGGATAATCCGATTATTCCATTTATAGAAGGAGACGGTATAGGGCCGGATTTGTGGCGGGCTGCGGTCAGGGTGTTCGACACGGCAGTAGAAAAGTCATACCATGGTGAGAGAAAAATAGAATGGAAAAAAGTGCTGGCCGGCGAAGAGTCCTTTCAAAAATCAGGTGAATGGATGCCGGAAGAAACCATGCAGGCTTTTCGCGATTATCTTGTAGCGATTAAAGGTCCGCTCACCACACCGGTGGGCGGTGGAATCCGCAGCCTGAACGTAAAACTGCGGCAAGAACTGGACTTGTATGTATGCCTCCGGCCGATTAAGTATTTCGAAGGCGTACCCTCGCCCATGTGGCAGCCGGAAAAGGTTGACATGGTTATTTTCAGGGAAAATACAGAAGACATTTATTCCGGCATTGAATATATGACCGGTACGCCTGAAAATAAAAAACTCGTAGATTATCTGCAGAATGAGCTGGGCGTCAAAAACATTAAATTTCCGGATACAGCTTCCATTGGCGTAAAGGTGGTTTCAAAGGAAGGCTCGCAGAGGTTGATACGCGCAGCCATTGAACATGCGATAGCCAACAAGCTGCCCAGCGTGACCCTGGTACACAAAGGAAACATTATGAAGTTCACCGAAGGAGCCTTTAAGAATTGGGGATACGAACTGGCTGAAACCGAATTTGCGCAGCAAACCTACACCTGGAACCAATGGGAAAAAACCAAAAAAGAAAGAGGAGAAGCGGTAGCCAATGAAGATATGCGCATTGCATCCATAGGTGGTAAGGTGATTATTAAAGATTCCATTGCCGATAATTTTCTTCAGCAAATTTTGCTGGCGCCTGAAAATTATTCCATCATCGCTACCCTCAATCTGAATGGTGATTACATCAGCGATGCGCTGGCTGCACAGGTAGGCGGAATCGGCATTGCCCCCGGTGCAAATATCAATTACAAAACCGGGAATGCGGTTTTTGAAGCTACCCATGGCACAGCGCCCAAATTTGCCAACACCAATAGCATGAATCCATCATCTCTTATCCTGAGCGGGGTGATGATGCTTGAATATATGGGATGGCGCCAGGCAGCCGATCGTATTACACAAGGACTCGGAACAGCTATCCGAAACAAAAGGGTAACCGTTGATTTCTTTAATCTGATGAAGGATGCCACCCTGGTATCTACGAGTGAATTCGGAGATGAAATCATCAAAAACATGTAATTAGAAAAGGAAAATGGAAACTTATGAAATAGGGCCACTTATCCGAAAAACATTTGATATTATTGCAAAAATCAATCCACGTTAAAACTTTAAAAAAGAAAAATGGAAAAAATCAAAGTGAGCAATCCGGTAGTAGAACTGGATGGAGATGAAATGACGAGGATCATCTGGAAGTTTATTAAAGATAAACTGATCCTCCCCTATCTGGATATTGATCTTAAATACTATGACCTCGGAATTGAACATCGGGATGCTACCGGCGACCAGGTTACCATTGACGCTGCCAATGCAATCAAGAAATATGGTGTAGGTGTAAAATGTGCAACCATTACGCCGGATGAGGCAAGGGTGGAAGAATTTAAACTCAGCCATATGTGGAAGAGTCCCAACGGAACAATCCGTAATATTCTGGATGGCACCGTTTTCAGAGAACCTATTGTTATCAATAACATCCCGCGCCTTGTGAACAACTGGACGGCACCTATCATTATCGGTCGTCACGCTTTTGGCGACCAATACCGCGCTACCGACACCGTGATTAAAGGAAAAGGAAAACTGACCATGACTTTCACTCCCGAGAATGGAGAACCAACCACCTGGGAGGTTTATGATTTTGAGGGCGACGGGGTAGCCATGAGCATGTATAATACCGATAAGAGCATCGCCGGTTTTGCCCGCAGTTGCTTCAATATGGCCCTGAATAAAAAATGGCCTTTGTATCTTTCTACAAAAAATACCATCCTTAAAAAATACGATGGCAGATTCAAAGACATCTTTCAGGAAATTTATGAAAATGAATTCAAACAGCAGTTTGATGAAGCCGGCATCACCTATGAGCACAGGCTGATAGATGATATGGTGGCGAGTGCGCTCAAGTGGCATGGCAACTTTATCTGGGCTTGTAAAAATTATGATGGAGACGTACAAAGCGATACCGTGGCACAAGGTTTCGGATCACTCGGCCTGATGACCAGCGTACTGGTAACACCCGATGGCAAAACACTGGAAGCAGAAGCAGCTCATGGAACAGTAACCAGACACTTTAGAGAACACCAAAAGGGCAATCCAACCTCTACAAATCCCATCGCTTCTATATTTGCGTGGACACGCGGCTTGGACTTCAGAGGAAAGCTTGATGGAAATGAAAAACTGAGAAAGTTCGCTCATCTTCTTGAGCAGGTTTGCATCGACACGGTTGAAAGCGGAAAGATGACCAAAGACCTGGCTATCTGTGTAAAGGGAAAGAATGTAGAACTGGGGAAAGATTACCTCAACACTGAAGATTTCCTTGAAGCAATCAACGTTTCTCTCAAAGAAAAGTTTGAAACACTCTGATTTTCAGAAAAGATCTCAGCACTTTCTAATTTAGGAACAAATTTTGAGGCCTGAAAGAGTACTTTCAGGCTTTTTTATTTATTGCATTTTTAAAAACCACAAATGAGAAAATTTAAGATGACTTACCTGTTCATACTGAGAAAAGATTTGACTTATGATTGACCAGACTTTTATCAGGGTGGCCGACAATGCCCCGTTAATGCTTTGGGTAACGGATATAAACAAAAATTACATTTATTTTAATAAGAACTGGTTAAGTTTCAGAGGCAAAACATTAGAGGAAGAATTGAATTTTGACTGTAATGAATCTGTGTATCCACAAGATGTATCGAGGGTTCAAAAAAAAGTAGCTCAGAGTTTTGATGACAAAAAACCCTACAAGATAGAATATAGAATAAAACGCCACGATAATTCTTACCGATGGATCATTGAAAGTGGCAGTCCTCAGTTTGATGAAGAAAAAAGATTTACCGGATTCGTGGGAACTTGCATGGACATACACAACATCAAGGAACTCGAAAAAAGAAAGACGGAATTTATCACTGCGGCCAGTCATGAATTAAATACGCCGCTCACCTCCCTTACCGTTTATTTGCAATTGATGGAGGAGTATTTTCTAAACAACGGACCCAATAATTATAAGGCACTTTCAATGGGTGCGATGCATCAACTTAAGAAAATAACTTCTTTAATCAACCAGTTGCTGGATATGAATAAAATTCATTCCGGTTACTTTTCGTATAGTTGGAGCGAGTTCCCTTTTCACGATGTAGTATCACAGGTGGTAGAAAAGTTCAGGATGCTTTATCCTGAAAGACGTATCCGCTATGAGTCAGGCTCTGATTCGTACATACATGGCGATTTCGAAAGGCTGACTCAGGTTATGGAAAATCTGCTGAGCAATGCTGTAAAATATTCAGCCCCCGACACGGAGGTTATCATCGATCTCAAAGAAAAAGATTCTAATTTATTTTTAGAAGTTTTTGATAAAGGAATTGGGATTGATCCTGCATTTCATAACAAAATCTTTGAAAGGTTTTTCAGAATGCCCGGCCCTAAAGCGCAGACTTATCCCGGAATGGGAATGGGCTTATATTTGACAAGAAAAATCATTGAGAAACACCACGGAAAAATCTTTGTGGATAGTAAGAAGAATGAGTTTACTAAATTTTATTTTAAATTACCGCTGTTAAAAACCAATTAACGTCTGATGGCCAAAATATTAGTTGTGGATGATGATCAGGACATCCTTTCTGTGATGAAAATTCTCTTAACCATGAAGGGGTTCACGGTAGAAGTAACACAAAGAGGTGAACTTACCTTTGACAAGATAGAATCTTTTAAACCTGATCTGGTTATTCTGGATGTTTTGATCAGTGGTGTCGATGGCAGAACCATTTGCAAAGAAATCAAATCAAATGAAGAGATGAAAGACCTGCCCGTACTTATGCTTTCAGCGCATCCGGGTGCAGCATCCACTATAGCCGATTATGGCGCCGATGGATTTATCAGTAAGCCCTTTGAGATCGATTTTCTGATCAACAAAATACGTGAACAACTCGAACGGCAAAAAAATTGAATTACTTTTTGGCCAATCGATATAGCCTGCCCTGATCGGTAACGGTATAAAGGTTTCCGTCCTTACCTTGTGTGATATCCCTAAACCGTTGCTTTTCATCAGCCAGTATTTTCTCCTCACCGGTTACCTTATTATTTTCGATCCGAAGCCTTGCTATGTGCTGCGAACTCAAACCACAAACAAAGAGATTGTTTTTCCATTCAGGAATATTATCACTTGTGCAGAAAACAATGCCGCTGGGCGATAATACCGGATCCCAGTAATACACCGGCTGTTCCATTCCTTCCTTTTGCGTTATCCCCTGCCCTATTTCTTTACCCGAATATTCGTAACTGTAGGTAATAACAGGCCAGCCATAGTTGTTGCCTGGCTTGATGATGTTGATTTCATCACCACCTAAAGGGCCGAATTCTGATTCCCATAAATCACCGGTAACGGGGTTCCATGCCAGCCCTTGTACATTGCGGTGACCATAAGACCAGATTTCGGGTCTGTCTCCGCTTTGGTTAGCAAAGGGGTTGCCGGGAGCGGGCTGACCGTCTTTTGTGATTCTTAAAACCTTTCCTAAATCAGAATTGAGTTGCTGTGCTTGCGGACGGGTAGCCAGGTCTGAACGTTCGCCCGTGCTCACATATAAAAATCCATCCTTACCAAAAAGTATTCTTCCTCCATAGTGCAGGGTACCGTTGTATGCAGGTACGGCCTGAAATATAACCTTCGCATTTTCAATTGTTTTTTCGTCATCAGCTAGTCGTCCTTTACCTACTGCGGTAAGGTTACCGTCGGGCAAAGCCTGGGAGAAGCACCAATAAACCAAACGATTATTTGCGAAATCCGGATCAAGTGTAAGCCCCAACAGACCGCCCTGGCCTTTTGGATTTACAGCAGGCAATCCGGTTATCTCATCACTCACTTTTCCATCCTGTGAAACAATGACCATGGTTCCCTTTTTTTGTGTAATGAGAAAACGGCCGTCAGGCAGTGATGTAATTCCCCAGGGGCTCGTTAATGAACTCGTTACAACCGTTCCTTCATAAGGCGTTGTGGTTTTTATACCCTGCACCCTTGTCTGGCCTTCAAAGGCCGGTTTATAATCGGTATTGGGTTTTCTGGTTTCTACCGGAGGTAGTGTGTCTGATGCATTATTATCGGTATTCGAATTCGCTGAAGTTTTTCCGGTGCAGGCCGATGCGGAGAGAAAAACAGTCAGGGAAATAACAAGAAATTCCTTCATAAAATAAAAATATAGTTTTTAGAATCAAAGCGATAAATATAAATATAATATACAACTTAACAATTTTTATGCCTTAATCGGATGAGTAATTCGATATCCTTTCTTTGGGAATGGAAGGCTGTTTCTTCATCTTAGTGGTACCAGGTATGGAATGGAGTCTTCAGGAAAAGGACCGGTGCTACCCCTCTCCCCTTCAATCTCAGAATAAGGAATTGTCAAATTTCAATTGGTTTGACGTATTGTTAAATAAAAATCATTAACTTACTTAACGTTCTCTCTGGGGAGCCGCAATGATGTTGTGGCATATTTTTTTATTATCAATTGAAAGGTTAAATAAAGCGACAATGTATAAATTATTATATCTTTTTATGATGCTGTTATTGGCCGGCATTGCTTACAGTCAGGAGGATACCAGTAAGGTAAAATTTAAACCGGGCACCCTGGTCGGAAAATATTATGGCACCTATGATACGACAGCAAAAAAACCGGACGAAACGCCAAAAACAAAACTGATTACCAGCAGGCAATTTGCTGACTCTACAAAATTAAATCCGGTAAACGGAACACAGATTACCGGCCGACCACAGATCGTGGCCAATCAGAATTTTAATCCGATAGAAATCAGCGGAACCCAACAGGCAGGTAAACTGGATGTTCAATCCGGAGCTCCTAAATCAGCCGTTAAGGTTAACAACCTGACCGATAAACCGGAGCTGAGGATCAATCAAAATTTCAATCCAATTGAGGTTAGTGGAACAGAGCAGGTCTCACATCTGGATGTATCCTCGCCTCAGGCTTCATTGCCGAATAACCCGCAGCAGTTGACCGGGCAGCCAACCGTTCAACGTAGGGCACAGGTTTCACCGCCCGTTTCTGTAAATGATCAGGGAGGCAAATCAAATCAAATATACCGCGACACCCGGTTAGGCAGCAGTTCCCCTCAATACGACACCTACGAAAAAAATCAGGACGGGGCGGGATCTGTAACTACAGCAGTCAAGTCAAGAAATGCAGGATCGACGACGGCACCAAACATCACCTCTGCAGAAAGTCCTGCCAGGAAAGACAAGATTTATCGGCCCACCCGGCTGGGAAGCAGTTCTCCTCAATATGATACTTATGAAAAAAATGATTATGGAGCCGGAGCAGTTACCACCATGCCTAAATCGCGAAATGCAGGATCTTCTATGCCTGCGGAAGTCAACACATCTGCCGGTGCGAGCTCATCACGCTCAGCTATTTACCGCGATACCCGGTTGGGAAGCAGTTCGCCACTTTATGATAGCTACAAAAAGAACAATAATGGCGCGGGTTCGGTCACTACCAATCCAAATAAAAGAGGAGGAAGTTCAATGCCGGTGACTGTGGAACCGATCAAACCCGAACAGTCGCAATCTGATACATCATCCAAGGAAAAAACCGAGGAAACCAATCCCGAAATCAGGGATAAATAACGTTTTTACCATTTAACCCCTGTCATTAAACAATGAACGCAAATGCGATTTTGCCTTTGATAATCAGCTTAGGAATGCTGACCTACACCGTCTCAGATGTACTGCCGCTTAAAGAATGGAAAGGAAATAAGGGTACTTATGTTTTTTACCTAAGCGGTGATGGTGGAATGAACGCTTTTTCTAACGGGCTTTGTACTGAGCTCAACGGTCACGGATATACTGTATCCGCTCTGGACTCTAAAACTTATTTTTGGAAAAAGAAAGAACCGGC
>JBIQMB010000076.1:0-9807 GCA_044463745.1 Chitinophagaceae bacterium
CTGCGCCTGTAAATAAAAACAGGAAAAAAGAAAAAATCCGGAAAAGAGTAATTGTTTCATTTGATTAAAATTTTAACCGGTTTATACCGGTATCTTTTGCAATTCTGCCACGCATTCTATATGGTGAGTTTGCGGAAACATATCTACCGGCTGCAATCTTTTGATCAGGTATTTTTCTTTCAGCAAATTCAGATCACGAGCCTCCGTAGCTATATTGCAACTCACATACACAATCCTCGCGGGCTCCATCTCCAATAATTTTTTGACCAGCTTTTCGTGCATACCTGCCCGTGGCGGATCAACTACCACCACATCAGGACGCCCATGCTCTCTGAAAAATTCATCATTACAAACCTTAATTACATCTCCACTATAAAAAACAGCATTGGCCACTTCGTTGATCTCTGCATTTTCGCGCGCATCCTTTATCGCATCCTCAATCACTTCCACACCGATAATCTTTAGCGCATGGCGGTGAAGGTACAACCCAATACTGCCAGTGCCGCAATAAAGATCATACACAATTTCGCTTCCCGTAAGCGCGGCAAACTCGGCAGCCACATCATATAACCGGATGGCCTGCAATGTGTTGGTTTGAAAGAAAGACTTTGGCGATATTTTAAATTTCAAATTGCCCAAACGCTCATAAATATAACCGGGGCCATAAGCTACTTCCGGCTCCAGATCATAAATGCTGTCGTTCAGTTTTGGATTGATGGTAAACAACAAGGTTGTTATTATCGGGAAAGTGGATTTAAAGAAACCGGTTATCTTTTCCTGTGCAATCGGGTCTTTATACTTTATGGCAATATTCACCATACACTCCCCCTTGGTTGTATAGCGCACGGTCATGTTTCGCAACCAGCCTTCATGCTTTCTCACATCATAAAACGGGAAGTCATTTTCCAATGCAAATTGCCTGAAACGATTTCTGATTTCATCGTTTATGTCTTCCATCAGATGGCATTCGGTTATATCCAGAATTTTGTCAAAAAATCGGGGGATATGGTACCCCAGTGCTTTGCCTGCTATATCTCCCTTTTCAAACTGAGCGGGCGGAAGAAAAGCTTTATCACTAAAAGCAAACTCCAGTTTATTTCGGTACTGATAGATTTTTTCAGATCCGATGATGGGCATTACCTCGGCAGTAATATTCATTTTCCGAAACACATCACGCACTTCCTGCTCCTTATATTCCAACTGTTTTTCGTAAGGAAGCATCTGCCATTTGCATCCGCCGCATACACCAAAATGCTTACATACAGGCGTTATTCTTTCGTCAGAATATTTGGTGAAATTTACCACCCTGCCTTCAGCCCAATCCTTTTTACTTTTTGTTATCATTACATCTGCCACATCACCTGGCACCGCTCCTTCTACAAACAACACCTTTCCTTCAGGCCTTGCCAGTGCCTTGCCGAGCGAGGCGTATGAAGTAAAATGCACATCTGAAATGATACGGTTTTTTACCTTTCTGCTCATAGTGCGAAGGTAGGCTATTAGACAAAATATGTTAATCCTTAAGAACTCATTTTGTTTAAAGGTCAAATTAAATATTTTTGTATGAACTCATAAATAGCCCAATGAAATTCTTATTCTCTATTGTTTTTATTTTCATGTGCTTTGCCGGTTCTTATGCGCAGGAATACAGCGTTACGCTCAGTGCACCGCAGTACAAGGATGGCATAGCCTATCTTACCTATTACTATGGCAAGAATATGAACATCGCCGACTCTGCTGCCATAAGCAACGGAGAAGCCACCTTCAGCAGCAAAAAGGTTCTTTCTCCCGGTATTTATTCCATTGTTCTTCCGGGCAAGCGGATCAGTTTTGATTTTCTTGTAGGTAAAGAACAGACCCTTAATGTGATGATTAAGGACACCACCAATCCGATTGCGAGTTCAATTGTTTCCGGGTCGAAAGAAAACATACTTTTCAGAGAATATCAGAAGTTTGTGGCTGAAAAAGGAGCTGCACTCGAAAGCGAGCGCCAGGCATTTGTGGCATCTAAAACAAAGGCCGACAGTACGCTTCATGAAAGTAATTACCGAACGCTGAATACCCAACTGAATAATTACCGTGACAGTGTCATTACCGAATTTCCCGAGTCAATGCTGGCCGTACTGTTAAAGACCATGAAAGAGCCGATTGTTCCCCATCAATCGCCAAAAACCAGACAGGATACCACCGATAATTATGAGTACTACAAGCAACATTATTGGGATGATGTAACTTTCAGAGACGACCGGATTATTCGCACACCTTTCTTCATCCCCAAACTTGAGCGATATTTCAGGCAGGTCATCAACCAAAATCCGGATTCGGTGATCCGGGAGGCCGATTATCTCATTCTACTCAGCCGCACAAACCAACCCATGTACCAGTTTTTGCTCAATTGGTTTACGGACGAATATTTTCAGCCAAAAGTGATGGGTCAGGACAAGGTTTTTGTACATCTTTTTGAAAAATATCATTCCAAAGGGATAACCACCTGGTTGAATGAAAAACAACATAAAGCCATATCTGACAGGGCTTACATGGTTATGAGCAACCTGATTGGCGAACCGGCTGCCCCACTGGTAATGACAGATATAACGGGAAAGGAAAGTCAATTGTACAATGTGAAATCAGAATTCACCATCGTATCTTTCTGGGATCCGAACTGCGGACATTGCCGTACCGAAATGCCAGTACTGGACAGTATCTACCGGGCCAAGTGGAAGGCAGAAGGCGTGAAGATTTATGCCGTCTTAACGGACAATGCGGTGATGGATAAATGGAAATCATTTATCAGCGAGCATAACTTTAGTGACTGGATCAACGTTTATGAAAGTGACAAACAGGAGAAAGCGGTTCAGACAGCCAATAAGCCATCCTATCGTCAGCTTTATGATGTGATACAAACGCCGACAATCTATTTACTGGATAAGGAGAAAAGAATCATCGCTAAAAAACTGACCATAGAGCAGATGGATGATCTGATCAGCGCCAAACTCAAACAAAAATAACTGACAAATACCCCCAAATGAAAAAACTATTCTTGTTACCTTTTGTTTTTTTTGCACTTCAGGTACAAGCGCAAACTCTGTTCACTTACGGAAACCATCGGGTTGATAAGGCTGAATTTCTCCGGGCCTTTCACAAAAACAATATTTCGCAAGACACCGGAAAGGCTGCGCTGCAAGAATACCTTCAATTATTCATAGCTTACAAACTGAAATTGCAGGACGCAAAAGACCTGCATCTGGATACCCTCCCCTCTCTGGAGGCCGATGTGCAGAGTTTCAGGCATCAGATTGAGAAGAATTTCCTGTACGATCGTGATGAAATGCAGGCACTGACCAATGAGGCTGTAGAAAGGGGCAAAAAAGATGTTTATGTCAAAACAATTTATGTAAATCAGATCGAATCCGGCGATTCATTAAAGGTCCGGAAATATGCCACCGAACTGGCACGACGCCTGCAATCCAACCCAGCAGCACTGCCTGAAGCATCAGAAATAAACGGAGTGAAAACCGCAGTTGATGACATGGGATTTATCACAGTTTTTACACTTCCCTATCCGATAGAAAATATTATTTACGGACTGAAACCAGGCCAGTGGAGTAAGCCTTACGCTTTTGGCGATGGTTATTTTCTTTTTAAAAATGAGAAAGAACGTCCTGCTGCCGGAAAAATCAAAATTGCACAAATTCTTTTAACCGCTCCGAAGAATACGGAGGCCGACTGGCAACGGATAAAAAATCGGGCCGACTCCCTCTACACCGTTATAAAAAATGGGGGCAATTTTGCCTCCCTGGCCAAAGAGTTTAGTGATGACCGGACTACCTACTTCAACGGTGGAGAAATGCCTGAATTTAGCGTAGGTAAGTATGACCCGGAATTTGAAAAGCACGTTTACGCCTTATCCGAAAAAGACAGTGTTTCCAAGCCCTTCCGGTCAGATTACGGGTATCATATCCTAAAGTATATTGAGGCTAAACCTGTTTCCGGGCTTACGCATGAAGAATACTACAGCCAGATTAGCCGGGAGCTGCTCAACCGCAAACGCATTGCGATAGCAAAAGAAAAACTGATTGACAGAGCGCGGACGCTTACCGGTTTTAAAAACCACAACCTGCCCAAAAATGATGTTTATGAAGTGACAGACACATCGCTCATCGCCAATAAAAATATCACGGCCGGGAAGGTCAATATTCAGAGCCATCTATTTTCATTCAATGATGGCACCCATGTAAACCTGGGTGCATGGGATCAGTTTTTAAGAAATTCGGGAAGGCTTTATACCGGTCAGTTTCACGGAGTTTATGAGGAGTTGTGGCCGGAATTTATCTCGCAATCCATTCTTGAAAATTACACCGCCCGATTAGAAAATTTCGATGTGGATTTTGCAAGCCAACTAAAGGAATTCAGAGATGGGAATATGCTTTTTGAGCTCATGCAAAAAAAGATCTGGACCCGTGCTACAAACGACACGGCCGGCCTGAAAAAGTACTATCAGCAACATAAAAGCCGGTACAAATGGGGACCAAGTGTTGATGCGATCGTCTTTTTTTGTAATAATGAAAACTCAGCTTCTCAAATCATAAAAGAACTAAACAATAAGAAATATTGGCGTGATGTCATTCAGGAAAACACGTTGGATGTACAGGCAGATTCGGGAAGATTGCAGTTTGATCAACTACCGCTTAATCCGGACAAAATAAAAACGGGCATCTCACCAATCGTGGTCAACAAATTTGACAATACCGCATCCTTTATCCAAATTCTGAAAATCTATCCGGCAAATGAACAACGCAATTTTGCGGATGCCAAAGGATTGGTTATCGAAGATTATCAAAAGAAATTAGAAGAAGACTGGGTACGGGAATTGAAAAAGAAGTATCCTGTAAAAATAAATGAGGGAGTCTTTTCCTCCATACTGAAATAAGTAGGATAAATATGCGGATTCAGTTACCGGATTCAATAAGGTCTTCGAAATCGTGGATTACATAATCTGCTAAGGTTAACTCTTCGGCTTTGTGCGTAGTAGTTAATGCAATAACCGGCATTCCTGCTGCTTTACCGGACTGAATACCCGGAATAGAATCTTCAAACACCAGGCAATGTTCCGGACTCACCTTTAGCTTTTTTGCAGTTAGCAAATAAATCTCAGGGTCGGGCTTACCGTTCTTTATCTGAGAACTTTCTACGATTTCTGAAAAAAAATGGCGCACAGGCAAATGCTCGAACATAAAATCAATATTAGGCTGGATACCCGAGGTAGCAATGGCCATTTTTATTTCTTTGTTCTTAAAGTACTGCAACAGGGAGGTCAGGCCTTTTACCTCCTTAATATGGGTTTTGTATAGCTCCCGATAAACAGCCTCTTTTTCCCAGGTCAGCTTATGCGCTTCCTCATCACTCATTTTTCTTTTAAAAATAAATTCCAGCGCATCCTTATTTGTACGGCCGCTTACATTCCGGTTAAAATCATCGCGGGATATCTCAATCTTTTTATCTTTTAAATAATGCAACCAGCTTTGAAGATGAAACGGATTATTATCCAGCATGGTACCATCCAGGTCAAAAATCGCTGCCTGAACTGAAAATCGGGAAAGGAGGCTTTCAAGAATCGCCGCATTCGCTTTTTTATCCGTTATATTTTTCATTAAAGGATATGATTAAATAGTTTATCTTCTTCATAACTTTACAAACTCACCTGCAAGAAACGGTTAGCCATCAAAAATACTTTAAAACCGTAAAATTTTCCGGCTATCCTTTTGTCGCACGATTTATGAAGGTGAATATTTTTAAAAATTTAAAACCATAAAAATGAAAGCGCTAATAACTTTAATCATTTATTTATTTTTATTACCGGGTTCATCAAACCAAAATCAGATAAAAATGAATGTACTGCCTACTGTTTATCAATTTAAAGTAACCTCGCTCACGGGCGGCACCATTAATTTTGCCGATTTCAAAGGAAAAAAAATTCTGATCGTTAATACGGCCTCCAAATGTGGATTTACACCCCAGTATGCCCAGCTTGAAAAACTGTACGAGGAGCAAAATGGCAACCTGGTCATTGTCGGATTTCCGGCTAATAATTTCGGAGGCCAGGAACCGGGCAGCAATAAAGAAATCAGTGAATTTTGTACCAAAAACTATGGGGTAACTTTTCCGATGGCCGCCAAGGTTTCAGTTAAGGGTGATGACATTGCCCCGATTTATAAATGGCTGACCCATAAATCAGAAAATGGCGTGATGGACGCCGATATTAAATGGAACTTCACCAAATTTCTGATTAATGAAAAAGGGGAGTTAGAAGAAGTTTTTGAAAGCAAAGTGACCCCAATGGACCAAAAAATTCTGAGCAGATTATAATATTAACAAATCGTATTTAGATACCGAATGCAGTTTAATGAAATAATAGGAAGAGAAACAGAAAAGGCACAACTGCGGGATCTGGTGCAAAAAAACCGACTGTCGCACGCCCTCTTGTTTCTTGGTGGGGATGGAAGTGGCGCACTCCTGATGGCCATCGCCTTTGCACAATATATTTTGTGTGAGCGGGTCAATCCCAAAGAGTCGCACAGCGGACCTTCTTTATTTGGCGATGAACCGGAGGAGCCGGCCCGCACACCGCTGAGGTCAGATAGTTGCGGCGTATGCCCGGCCTGCCTTAAAGCAGAACAAAACATTCATCCGGATATTCATTTCAGCTATCCGGCTCTGAAAAGAAACAGCAATCACGCACAGGTTCTCAGTACAGATTACATTAATGAGTGGCGTCAATTTCTTAAAGAATATCCTTATGGAAACGTTTCTGATTGGTTTGATTTCCTGAAGGATAGCCCCACGGCAAAGATAGAATCAGCAGCCAACCGGCAAGGAAACATTACCGTACACGAATGTGAGGATATCCTGCGCAAATTGAGTCTCAAGCCTTTTGAAAGCGATTATAAAGTACTCATTGTGTGGATGGCTGAGTTTCTGGGCAAGGAGGGCAACCGGCTTTTAAAACTAATTGAAGAACCGCCCGCAGGTACCATATTTATTTTTGTAGCAGAGGACGATTCCCAAATTCTGCCCACGATTTTATCCAGAACACAATTGGTTCGCATTCCACTTCCTGAAGATGAGGAAGTAGAAAAATTTCTGATAGATAAAAAGGCTGACCCCAGGCAGGCCGCCCAGGCCGCTTCAGTAGCAGCAGGCAATGTGAGAGAGGCGTTGCGGATATTTAAAAAACATGATGATGACTGGCTGCAGGTAGTGCGAAACTGGATGAATGTTATTTATCAGAACAAAGTGCAAAGCCAGGTGCAGTTAATAGACGAAATAAACCAGACCGGAAAGGAAAAACAGAAGCAGTTGATTCAATACTTCCTTCATTTGATTGAACTGGCGATCCGAATTAAATTCTTACCGGAGCATGAAGTGAAGGTGCTGGACGACAGCGAAAAAGAATTCAGCCTTACACTCAGTCGCATGTGCGAGGTGGAAGTGCTGGAATTGATGACCGAAAATCTTAACGACGCACTTTACTATATTGAACGCAATGCGAACTCAAAACTGCTGTTTCACGCCCTCACAATCCGTTTTTTTCATTTAATTAAACAGAAACAATTAATTTTGATACATTGATGTGCCCTGATGATGCGCAGGTGCGGAGTGGTAAATGGATGTAAAAGCTGAATATTAAATATAATATGTTTGTGATAAACCATATCTTATTGAAGAGCAAAGCCGGTATTGACCGCAAAAAATTTGCCTGTTCAGATACATTCTTCCTTCATGACGCTGTTCATTAAAATCCGGGCATTTACTATATATAAATATTTGAAACATGGGATGCAGTTCTTGTGGCACCGGCAATAAGGGATGTAGTGGTAAATGTGGATCGGGTCGTTGCAACCGACTTGACGTTTTTGACTGGCTGGCCGATTTGCCTGTGGCCACCGAAGAAGACCGCTGCCGTATAGTTGAAGTTAGTTTTAACCATGGCAGCCGTAAAGATTTTTACCGGAATTCATCATCGATTCCGGTTTATAAAGGTGAAATGATAGCCGTAGAAGGCGTTAATGGGTTTGATGTGGGTCAGGTAAGCCTGTCCGGACAATTGGTTCGCCTGCAACTTAAAAAGAAAGGAGTAAAGGAAGACAGCCCTGACCTGAAAAGGGTTCTTCGCCTTGCCTCCGAATTCGATATTGCCAAGTGGAAGGAAACCAAAGCCCGCGAAAAAGAGGTACTAATACGCAGTCGTGCCATAGCACGAAGCCTAAATCTGGATATGAAAATCAGCGAGGTGGAAATACAGGCCGATGCCCGCAAAGCAACTTTTTATTACATCGCTGACGGCAGGGTTGACTTCAGAGAATTGATCAAGGTATATGCTTCAGAGTTCAAGGTGAAAGTAGAAATGAAGCAGATAGGTGCGCGCCAGGAAGCCGGAAAAATCGGCGGCATCGGCACCAGCGGTCGTGAATTATGTTGCAGCACCTGGTTGACCGATTTCAAGAGTGTTAACACCAACGCGGCCCGCTATCAGAATTTGAGCATCAACCAATCCAAACTCAGTGGCCAGTGCGGCAGGCTCAAATGCTGTCTTAATTACGAATTGGATACCTATCTTGACGCCTTACAAAACTTTCCTGAAGGAGCTGATACGCTTGAACTGGCCAGAGGTACTGCCTATCTCGTAAAGAGAGACATCTTCCGAAACCTGATGTGGTATTCTACTTCTGAAACCACCAAATACTATCCTTTATCAATCGAAACGGTGAAGGATATTCAGGAAAAAAATAAACGCGGCATCAAGCCGGAAGAATTTGAAACGGTAGAAATAATAAGCGGTAAACCCAAGGAAATAGAACCCGAATTTGTGGATGTGGTGGGTCAGATTAGTTTACGTTCACTCGAAAAATCGGCTAAAAAACAAAAAGCCAAAAGCAAACAGGGTAAGGCGCGGCCGGGTAAGGACAGGCCTAAAAACCAGGACAACAACCGCCAGCCTGAAAACAAACATGGGAAACCAGCCCCTAAGAATCGTAATAAATCACGACATAAAAATAAAAACAAGGGCAACCAGCCTGATAAATCTTAAATGACGCAGCAAAACCATGTCCCTGATCGTTCAAAATCTCACCAAAAAATTCGGCAACCAGACTGTTGTAAACAATATTTCATTCTCTGCTGAAGATAAAGGCGTCATAGGTTTTCTGGGACCAAACGGAGCCGGAAAATCTACCACCATGAAAATGGTGACGGGGTATCTGGAGCCGGACAGAGGAAGCATTCAGGTTTGCGGCATTGAAGTAAAATCCGAAAAAACAGAGACCCAAAAAAAGATCGGCTATCTGCCCGAAGGCAATCCCTTGTATCCCGAAATGTTTGTGCGCGAATATCTTTCATTCATCGCCTCTGCCCGAAAGGTAGAAAATGAAAAAGAAAGAATCGAGGAGGTCATTTCACAAACCGGACTCCAAAGAGAGGCCAACAAAAAAACGGGTCAGCTCAGCAAAGGCTATAAACAGCGGGTGGGATTGGCCGCGGCTATACTCGATGATCCGGAAGTTTTAATACTGGATGAACCGACAAGCGGGCTCGATCCCAATCAGATTATCGAAATCAGGGAACTCATTAAAAATCTGGGACAAACCAAAACCGTTCTTTTTTCCTCGCACATATTGTCAGAGGTGGAGAGTATCTGCAGCCGGATTATCATCATTAACCAGGGTAATATCGTAGCTGATGACCGGATTGAAAGATTAAAATCGCAAAGCAGGACTTCTACCGTTGTAACCGTTAAATTTGCACCCGAAC
>JBIQMB010000077.1:0-9765 GCA_044463745.1 Chitinophagaceae bacterium
ATGCATCTTTTTGAGCTCTCTGGAATTATAGCCGGTCAATTTTTCAAAGTTCTTATTCCACCTCAGAATTCTTCTCTGTTTATTCAGTAATAGAAAAACCCCGGGAAGAGAATTGATGATTCCTTCGCTCAGATTTTTTTGTGAGTGAAACTGATCCTGTGCTTTTTTGAGTTCGGTCACATCAATCATACTACCCATCATTTTCAACAATTGCCCATCCTCGCCATAGGTCATCAACGCCCGGTCAAAAATAAAAATGTAATCTCCCTTATGAGGTTTGAACCAATACTCGGCGCTCCAATTGGTTTCTTTGTTATTGATGGCATGCTGAAATCCGGTAGCAACTTCCGTCCTCATGGATGGATGAATCCGCTCCCGCCATTCTTCGTTCAGGGGTACGGGATCTTTACACGTGCGGCCGTAGAAATTTCTATATAATTTATTGCCCCATCTTTCGCCCGTCACAAGATCCAAAAGCCAAAGCCCCTCCATCGTCGAATTCGTGATCATCTCAAAACGGTGATTGGTATTGATAAGCTGATCCTGTATTTTTTTGAACTCCGTAACGTCGCGACTCAATGCACCGAAGTACGATCTGTCTTTTAATTCAACCGGAAAGAAATTTACCTCAAAATCAGTGGCCGAACCATCTGCATTTTTTCGCCTTACATCAAAATAAATGGGTTTCTCTCTGGCGCTTTTCCGGAATTCTTTTACATCTTTCGTCTTAAGAGAATCTGTTAGTTGCAAGGATTTTAGCTTCAGAATTTCCGATCTTGTGTATCCTGACCTTTTAAGAAATGCCTCATTTACATCAACAATATTGAATTGTGAATCGGTCAATAAGAATTGATCCTCCATCGAATCAAAGACCGCTTTGTATAATTCGGTTTTTCCGGGTGTTTTGCTTTTGACTCTTTCAAAAGAAACCACTACTCCTGTGTCTGCCGGATATATTTTTGCCAGCCATTCGCTTTTGCCGGTTATGATGGTCAACGATTTTTCCCGATCTGTCGCCATTGCTTTCTCTAACACTGTGCTCAAACGCAGTTTCCCCTTAATTTGTATGCGCGACTCCCAATCGCTGACAAGTTTGATATCTCCAATTATAGATTGAGCCTTAGGATTTATGTGTAAAATCCTTTTCAGGTCTTTGTCGATAAACAAAAGAGGAATTCCCACACAGTTGAAAATTTGTGTGAAGTGAGAAAGTACCCCGGTATTTTTTTTTATATTGCCCTTCAATTTCTGTGGTTTTTCAAGCGAATTCAACAGGGAAAGCTATTAGTTATTATTGGTTTATTATAAGCAATATTATGTTATAATCTATTAACCCCGTTTGGCCAAAGTTATTTTATTTTTTTTGTTATGATAAATAAGTTCGATTACATTTGCATCCATCATGGCAAATAAATTTTTAAATCATCATCATCATAGCTTTCCTCCGCAGTAAGCCGGGATGATGTTTTATTTAAACGTACTTAGCAGGGCTTACATTATGTAAGCCCTGTTTTATTTTAAAACAATAAGAATGCTTAGAATAGCTTTACAAAAATCAGGAAGACTACACGACGACTCCGTCAAATTATTAAAAGAATGCGGAATCCAAATTTCCAACGGCAATGGTCAACTGAAAACGTCGGCCCGAAATTTTCCGTTGGAGATCTTTTTTCTTCGTGACGACGACATCCCGCAATACGTAGCAGATGGTGTGGCCGATGCGGGAATTGTTGGTGAAAATATTTTGCTTGAAAAAAATATGAATTTGGCGGCCTCTACCAGACTCGGTTTTGGCCATTGCCGGTTAAGTCTGGCAGTGCCCAAGGGGTTCAGATACGATTCGATAGAAAGTTTGCAAGGGTTAAAGATTGCAACGAGCTATCCCTGGCTTCTTCGTCAATTTTTGGACGAAAGAGATATCAGCGCCGATGTACACATAATCAGTGGCTCTGTAGAAATAGCACCGGGTATTGGCCTGGCCGATGGTGTGTGCGATCTGGTGAGCACGGGCAGTACCTTGCTGACCAACGGACTTAAGGAAGTAGAGGTCATTCTGAATTCGGAAGCGGTTATCGTGGCAAATGAAAATTTATCCGAAGAAAGCAGCGGGATTTTTGAAAAGTTATTGTTCAGGATTGAATCGGTGAAGAACGCAAAGAATAACAAATACATCATGCTGAATGCGCCTAATGACAGCCTTCCGGAAATTTTTAAAGTCCTTCCAGGTATGAAAAGCCCTACAGTGGTTCCACTGGCTACAGAAGGGTGGAGCAGTGTGCAGAGTGTAGTAAATGAAGATGTTTTTTGGGAGGTTATTGAAAAATTAAAAGCCCTGAGAGCTGAAGGAATCCTGGTTACCCCGATCGAAAAAATGATTATTTAATGAAAGTATTTAATTATCCAAAGCCTGAGGACTGGAGCGACATTCTTAAGCGGCCGGGCAAGAATGAATCCATAATAGAAGATGCGGTAAGTGATATCCTCAATCGGGTAAAAATGGACGGTGATAAAGCGCTTCGGGCTCTCACCGCACAATTTGATAAATGGGAGCCCGACGAGCTGATGGTAACAGAACGGGAAATAGAGATAGCAAAATTCAGTGTTTCGCAACGGTTAAAAAATGCAATTCTTTCAGCGAAGCAAAACATAGAAGCGTTCCATGCAGCACAGCACGAAGAGGTGAAGGTGATTGAGACCGCACCCGGAGTTCGTTGCTGGCGCAGATCCGTCGCTATCGAAAGGGTGGGGCTGTACATTCCCGGAGGTAGTGCTCCGCTCGTTTCAACCTTGCTCATGTTAGGTGTTCCGGCACGGTTGGCCGGATGTAGGGAAGTGATTATTTGCAGCCCGGCCCGTGAGGGTGTATTGCATCCGGCTATTCTTTATACAGCCGCGGAATTGGGTCTTCAAAAGATTTACAAGATTGGAGGAGCGCAGGCCATTGCCGCCATGGCTTATGGCACCCAAACTGTTCCTCGGGTAGATAAAATTTTTGGCCCGGGCAATCGGTTTGTAACTGCCGCAAAACAAATGGTTAGTAGGCACGGTGTGGCCATTGACCTTCCTGCTGGTCCGAGTGAGGTAGCGGTATATGCTGATGCTACCAGTAATCCGGCCTTTGTAGCTGCTGATCTGCTGAGTCAGTGCGAGCATGGTAAAGACAGCCAGGCAATGTTGGTAAGTGTATCCGAAAAAGTGGTGGCCCATGTGATGGAGGAAATAAATGAGCAGAAGAAAAATCTACCGCGGCAGGCAGAGATTGTTTCCTCTCTGGTTAATAGCAAGGCCATTGTTTTACAGGATGTGGATACCTGTTTTTCCTTGCTCAATGAGTATGCGCCTGAACATTTGATTATTGCTTCGGAAGATGCTGAAAGTTTAAGTCGTAAAGTTATCAATGCAGGCAGTGTTTTTCTGGGAAACTTTTCGCCTGAGAGTGCGGGAGATTACGCTTCAGGCACGAATCACACTTTGCCTACAGCCGGTTATGCCAAAGCTTATTCGGGCGTTTCGCTGGATAGCTTTGTAAAAAAAATTACTTTTCAGAAATTAACGATGGAAGGTTTACGAAACCTTTCGGATACGATTGTAACATTGGCCGAAGCAGAAGGTTTGGAAGCTCATAAAAATGCTGTCTTAAAAAGATTTTAATCCTGAAAAATGAAAACAGATATTAAAAAACTGGTCAGAAAAAATATTTTAGCATTAAGTCCTTATTCATCTGCCCGCAGTGAATTTAAGGGCAAGGCATCTGTTTTTCTGGATGCTAATGAAAACCCTTATGGTTCGCCTTTGGCCGAGAATTACAATAGGTATCCTGATACAGCGCACCTTGCTTTGAAGCAAAAGCTTGCCGAAATGAATAAGATGCAGATTGATCAGATTTGTGTAGGAAACGGGAGCGATGAACTAATTGATCACATTATCCGGATATTCTGCAATCCGGGGAGCGATGAAATTATCGTTTGTCCGCCCACCTTTAAAATGTATGAAGTAGCAGCGGCAATCAATGATGTGCAGGTGAAGAAGATTTACCTTGATGATGCCTTTCAACCTTCTCCGAAAAAAATTTTTGAAGCAATCACCTCTCATACCAAAGTCATTTTTTTGTGCAGCCCAAATAATCCTACCGGCAATAGTGTGAGGCCTGAAATAATAGATAATTTGCTACGGAACTTTGAAGGTATTGTTGTAGTTGACGAAGCGTATATTCATTTCTCTAAGCAAGCCTCACAATTGTCGCAGCTAAGGAAGTATAACAATTTGATTGTGTTACAAACTTTGTCCAAAGCCTGGGGATTAGCGGGTTTGAGGTTGGGTGCAGCCTATGCCGACCCGGAAATAATAGAATGGATGATGCGGATAAAAATGCCCTATAACGTTAGTACGGTATCACAAAATTTGAGCCTGCAAGCTCTTGCAAATTCAGGAAAGGTTAACCAATGGCGAAATGAAATTCTGGCCGAGAGAGCCCGGATGGAGGAGGCATTGCGATCCTTTCATTTCATTGTAAGGATCTATCCCTCTGATGCCAACTTTATTTTAATCAGGGTAGAGGATGCAGTGACGTTGTACGAATATTTATGTGGTAAAGGTATTGTAATCCGAAACCAGGGTTCGCAATATGGATTAGAAAATTGCCTGAGGATAACCATAGGCACGCCGGAAGAAAATATTAAATTGATTAACGAACTAAAAAATTTTAATGATGAAAAAGAAGGTTTTATTTATTGACAGAGATGGGACACTGATCATGGATCCTCCGCCTACGTATCAGGTTGATTCATTTCCCAAGCTGGAATTTTATCCACACGTTTTCGAATACCTCAACAAAATTGCAACCCACTTGGATTATGAATTGGTGATGGTTACCAATCAGGATGGGTTGGGTACAGAGGCTTTTCCGCAAAGCATGTTTGAGGAGCCACAGCGATTTATTGTAAAGGCCTTTGAAAATGAAAACGTTCATTTTGCCAAAATACATATTGATAAAAGTTTTCCTCACGAAAAAAAAGACACACGCAAACCCGGCATTGGGATGCTGCTGGAATATCTGAATAATGATGATTACGATATTCCCAATTCGTTTGTGATCGGGGATAGGATCACCGATGTATTATTGGCAAAGAATCTTGGGTGCAAAACGTTTTTCTTAGACAATAAAAAGAATCTTGGGTCAGAAGAAGTAGAAGAAACAATGGAAGATGTAAAAGACATTATTGCACTTAAAACTACCGAGTGGAAAGATATATTTGAATATCTGAAATCGCATACCCGAAAAGCAACGGTGAAACGAAAGACCCGGGAAACAGACATCCAAATTTCCCTTAATCTTGATGGCACCGGAGTGAGCAAAATAGACACCGGGCTACATTTTTTTGACCACATGCTCGATCAGCTTGCCCGTCACGGTGGATTGAATATTGAAATCAAATGCAAAGGCGATTTACATGTTGATGAGCATCACACGATTGAAGATACGGCCATTGCGTTGGGTGAAGCCTTTGATAGGGCACTGGGCGATAAGCGAGGCATTGCGCGCTATGGATTTTTATTGCCTATGGATGATGCACTTGCCCAGGTAGCCATCGATTTTGGCGGCAGAAGCTGGCTGGTGTGGGATGCCGTTTTTGAGAGAGAGAAAATAGGAGATATGCCTACCGAAATGTTTTACCATTTCTTCAAGTCATTTTCCGACGCTGCGCGCTGCAATCTGAATATTAAAGCCACGGGCACCAATGAGCATCATAAGATAGAATCGATTTTTAAAGCCCTGGCCAGAGCTATCAAAATGGCCGTAGTTAGAGATATGGAAAATATGCAAATACCCACTACTAAAGGAATGTTATGAAACTGGTCGTAGTCAGGTATAGTGCCGGCAATGTAAAAAGCGTTGAATTTGCCTTAAAGCGGTTGGGTATTGAAGCGATCGTTTCTGATGATTTTGAGGTTTTGCGGTCGGCAGATAAAATCATTTTTCCCGGTGTTGGAAATGCAGCTTCGGCCATGCAAAGTCTGAAGGAAAAGGGTCTGGACCAGTTGATCCCTGCCTTAAAACAACCGGTTCTGGGTATTTGTCTGGGTATGCAGTTGCTCTGCCTGCATACAGAGGAAGGGGATACTTCCGGTTTGGGAATCATACCGCTTCGGGTACGAAAATTTTCGGACAACCTTAAAGTACCTCATACCGGATGGAATACGATTCATGATCTCAAGGGGGATTTGTTTTATCAGGTACCGGAAAATGAATACATGTATTTTGTACATAGCTATTATGCTGAAACAGGTGACGAAACCATTGCTATTTGCGATTACGGCATACCTTTTAGCGCGGCGATTCAAAAAGATAATTTTTATGGGCTTCAGTTTCATACTGAATTATCTGCCGAAGCGGGCAGCCGCATTTTATCAAATTTTATAAATATAAATTTATGACTATTATACCCGCAATAGATATCATAAACGGTTGCGCAGTACGGCTTTCCGGAGGTGATTTTAATCAAAAAAAAGTGTATTCTGATGATTGCCTTTACCTGGCTAAATCCTTTGAAGACGCCGGTTTAAGACGCTTGCACCTGGTAGATCTGGATGGAGCAAAAAATAAGAAAATAACAAACCTTAATGTATTGGAGAGACTGGCCACAGCCACTTCGCTCATCATCGATTTTGGAGGTGGCGTTACTTCGCTACAAGATGTCAAATCGGTTTTTGATGCAGGCGCATCGCAATGTACAATAGGTAGCATGGCAGCAAAGGGGCCTGAGGTTTTCGGCAGTTTGGTAGAGCAGTTTGGTCCTGAAAAATTTCTGGTAGGTGCCGACGTGGCTGATGAAAAAATCAGAATATCGGGTTGGCTGGAAGAGGGTGGAATCTCACTTTTTGATTTCCTGGAAAAAATGCAATCCTTTGGGTTGAATGAGTTCTTCTGTACCGACATCGCTAAAGACGGCATGCTGATGGGGCCTTCGGTGGAATTGTATAAAAAAATATTACATCAGTTTCCGGAAACCAATCTTATTGCAAGCGGCGGCGTTTCTTCACTTTCTGATTTGTATAAACTGAAAGAAGCCGGCTGCAGCGGAGCCATTGTAGGCAAGGCCATCTACGAAAATAAAATTTCTTTAAAGGAACTATCTGAATTTATAAATCATGTTAGCTAAACGAATTATTCCCTGTCTTGATGTTCGCGAGGGCCGTACGGTTAAGGGTGTACATTTTGAAAACATACGCGACGCCGGTGATCCGCTTGAACTTGCCACAATCTATGCAGAACAAGGCGCTGACGAACTCGTTTTTCTGGACATCACAGCCACCATCGAAAAAAGAAAAACATTTTATTCGCTGGTGAACAGGATAGCTTCTCATATCCACATTCCTTTTACCGTCGGCGGTGGTATTTCTGCATTGAAAGATATATCTGTTTTGTTGGATAACGGAGCAGATAAAGTAAGCATAAACACGGCCGGTTTTAAGAACCCTGAATTGCTGGAAGAAGCGGCCGCCCGCTTCGGGAGCCAATGTGTGGTACTGGCCATTGACGCTAAGAAAGAGAAGAATGGCCGATGGTATGTGTACCTGAACGGAGGCCGCACCCCCACTGGACAAGAAGTACTTAACTGGGCTGAAGAGGCGGTCAACAGAGGGGTAGGAGAAATCCTGCTGACTTCCATGGATCATGACGGCACCAGGAACGGATTTGCAATCGACATTCTTTCCACTTTATCCCAAAATGTTTCCGTTCCCATAATTGCATCGGGCGGGGCAGGTACGCCACAGCATTTTCTGGATGTGTTTGAACAAGGGAGAGCGGATGCTGCGCTGGCTGCAAGTATTTTTCATTTTAAAGAAATAGAAATTCCGGAATTAAAAAGATATTTGTCTGATGCGCATATTCCGGTAAGGATTTAATACACTTGAACTAATATAACAGTGATGAATATTAATTTTGATAAATATCCCGGCGGCCTGGTACCCGCTATCATACAGGATAATGATACCCGGATGGTATTGATGATGGGATATATGAACAAAGATGCTCTGAACAAAACCATTAAATCGGGCAAAGTGACTTTTTTCAGCCGGAGTAAATTACGCTTGTGGACCAAGGGTGAAACGAGCGGAAATTTTTTATCGGTGGTAAGTATCCTGCACGATTGTGATGAAGATACCCTTCTGATCAAGGCCATTCCTGCCGGACCTGTGTGCCACACCGGAGCAGATACCTGCTTCAGCGAAAAGAATAAACTTCCTTTTTTATTAGAATTGGAACACATCATCTCTCAGAGAAAAAAGTTGGGAGGACCAAACTCTTACACTGCCTCATTGTTTAAAAAGGGAACGGCAAAGATTGCACAGAAGGTGGGAGAAGAGGCGGTGGAACTGGTGATAGAATCCATGCGCAATGAAGATGAATTATTTAAAAACGAAGCCGCCGATCTTGTTTATCATTTTCTTGTTTTGCTGCAACAGAAAGGGATGGATTTAAAAACGATTACCGCAGTTTTAGAAGAAAGGCATAAATGATCTGAAGCATTGTCCGTGCAGCTTTAAAGATCAATATCTTCAATAAAAAAGTATTCTTCTGTTCCATCATTATTCAGTAAAATGGAAAGAATATCAAATTGAATTTGATGGCAGTCGGGATGCTGATATTGATATTCCGTGGCTGCCTCAGTAAGGAAATCTATTTTTTTATCCGAAACTCCTTCTTCAGGATATCCGAATGTCGTATTTCGCCGGGTTTTTACTTCTATGAAATGGGTCGTACTTTCTTTAAAAGCGATGATATCAATTTCGTGGTGACCATGTCGCCAGTTTTGATGCAGAATCGTAAACTTGTTTTTTATAAGATATTCAACAGCCAGTTTTTCGCCGTATTTACCCAGAGATATATGTTTAGCCATGAATTTTGCTTTACCTTCAAGGGCAATTTGTTTATTTATTTCAGTTAAAAAAAATAAAAAACTAAAAACGACATGGGGTATTTGCGTCTTTTGAACGTCTTAGTATTAATGACAAAGTTATTTTTCAATTACCCTTACCGTAACTGTTAGATTTCTTTAAGAAGAAGTAAAGTAAATTTGCATCACTATAAAATTATACATAACATGAAAAAATTGTTCTTTGCATCTCTCTTCTTTTTTGCTGCTAACGCCCTGTCGGCGCAGATTGTATCGAATCCGGTAACCTGGAAGAGTTCAGTAAAAAAAGTAGCTGACAAGACCTACGAGGTGGTACTGACGGCAAATATTGAAGATGGATGGCACATGTACTCGCAGTCAACTCCGGCCGGTGGTCCTATACCGACCAAGGTGACCTTTTCAAAAAATCCACTGGTAACGCTTGACGGTGCCATTAAGGAAAAAGGAAAGTTGGAAGAACGTTTTGAGCCTTTGTTTGGTGTGGATGTAAAACAATATTCAAATCAGGTTGTGTTTTCACAGATTGTAAAAACCAAAGCCAAAGTAAACACATCGCTCGAAGTAGCGGTACAATTCATGGTTTGTGACGACCATCAGTGTTTACCTCCTGCCACTAAAAAAATGACTGTAGCGCTTAAGTAAAATTCTAATAAATTTCTCGTTAATGAGTTTGAAATTCAAGTTGCCTGCAGTACTTGGCAGCCTTCTGTTGGGTTTGGGTATGTTGTGTTTTACTGCGGGCTTTGCCCAATCAAATGAAGATGTAAAAATTTCTTTTGATACGAGGCATATCAATGATAGCATTGCCTATCTTGATATACATGCTAAGATAGCTCCGGGCATC